>DATKCT010000151.1:0-2890 GCA_035513055.1 Verrucomicrobiales bacterium
CCGCGAGCAGAATCGCAGCGCTGCCTTGGAACGTCTGGCGGGTTTGATCCGTTCGGCCACGGTCGTGCCCCGCAAACGGCGCCCCACCCGTCCCACGATTCGTTCCCTGGCGGAGCGGCGCGAGGGAAAGCAACGGCGATCGGAAAAGAAGCGGGAGCGCCGGCGGCCCCGGCGAGACGAGGAGTGAAAAGGGCGGCGGGAAAGGGGTCGCAAACACCACACTAGTCCAACTCGGGCCGCGATCACGACAACGACAGCGCTCGGGACGCCAGCTTGCCTGGCGGGATGGAACTTGAGTCAGGCGCGAGAAGGTCTGGCCCGGCCTTTTTTTCAAGCCCTTGCCCACCGCCCCGTGAAGTGGGAGGCTATGGACGCCCTCCCCAGGCTGATGCTTTCATGATAAGTCACCCCATTTTTCCGCGGCTTCGCCGGAGTTTGCTCCGTGCCGGAGGATGCCTTCTGCTTTTTGGAGCGAGCCACGGTTCGCTGGCGGCTTCCGACACCGTGGTCACCTTCAATGAGATCCAATATCATCCGCTGGCCGGATCAGCGGAGTGGATCGAGTTGCACAATCAGTTCTCGATTCGGATCGAGTTGTCCGGATGGCGCTTGTCCGGCGGGATCGATTTTGTGTTTCCGTCAGGGACGATTCTCGAGCCGGGAGGCTTCTTGGTCGTGGCGGGGGAAGGCGAATCTGGACGGCCTGCCGGGGCACTTGGCCCATTCACCGGCCGCTTGGACAACGCCGGAGAAACCATTCGGCTGCGGGACCTCAACGACCGGGTCATGGACGAACTGGACTATGGCGATACGGCGCCATGGCCGGTGGTCCCGGATGGATCTGGAGCGACGCTGAGTAAGAGGGGGCCCGATCTTCCGACGCACCGGCCGGACAGTTGGACCTGGAGCAGCGCTGCGGGTGGGACCCCGGGGGCGGCGAACTTTTCCGGCGTCCCCGCTCCGGGTCCGTTAGGCGATGTGGTGTTGGCGGAAGTCTCCGGAACCGATGAGGGACCGGAGGCCTTTGGATTGGAACTGTGGAATCGCGGCGGAAGTCCGGTCGAATTGGAAGGGCTTCGCTTGCTCTTGCTTGGCGGGCAACCGGCTGAGTGGATCTCCGGCTCCCGCATCCTCGCGCCCGGGGCCCGGCTTTGGGCCGGGAAGCCATGGGAGGGGTATGAGCCGGATCGCGGTGACCGGGTCGCGCTGGCCGATGCCGGCGGGAACTTTCTCGACGGCGTCAATCTTCAGCGCAGGGGGCGTTCCCGGAGCAATGGCGGGGGTGATGAATGGTTTGTGCACGATAACCCGACGCCGGGGGAGGAGAACGCCATTACCCTCGAAGAGAACGTGGTCATTCACGAGATACTGTATCATTTCCCGCCGCAGTATGAGGATCCGGCGGCTGGCATTGACTTTGCGAAGAACCCTGAGGAATGGATCGAACTCTTTAACCGGGGCGAAACGCCGGTGGATCTGACGGGATGGTCGTTAGGAGGAGGTGTGGACTTTGCCTTTGCGCCAGGAACGGTGTTGGATCCGGGGGGTTATTTGGTCGTCTCCAACGATGTTGCGGCCTTGCAAGGAAAGTACCCGGAGATTACTGTGATGGGACCATTGGACGGGAATCTCAGCAATCGCAGCGACCTCGTTCTCCTTCTCGATGGTCGCGGGAACCAGGTCGACCGGGTCGAGTATTTCGACAATGGCCGCTGGCCCCGCTGGGCGGACGGGGGCGGCAGCAGTTTGGAACTGCGCGATCCGTTTGCCGACAACGCCCTGCCGGAAGCTTGGGCGGCGAGCGACGAGTCCGGGAAAGGGGAATGGGTGGATATTGAATACGAAGGCCAGGCCCGCGAACCGGTGCGGAGCAACAACCCGAGTCAGTTCCACGAGTTTCTCATGGGGCTGCTTTCCGCGGGCGAAGTGCTGGTGGATGATGTCAGCGTGGTCGAGAACCCGGCCGGCGGAGGGATCGAGTTCATCCAGAACGGCGACTTCAGCCGGGTGGACATCTTTACGGGAGCGCTTTCAAAATGGCGTATTCTCGGGACCCACGCGAGCAGCCGGGTGGAGGATGATCCGGACGTGGCGGGCAACAAAGTGCTCCGGCTGACGGCGACGGGCCGCTTGGAACATTCCTACAATATCGCCTCGACGACCTACGCCAACTCGGAGCGGCTCGATGATTCCGCTTCTTACCGGATCTCGCTGCGCGCTCGCTGGCTGCGGGGATCTCCGCAATTGAACACGCGTTTGTATTTCAATCGGCTGGCTCAGACGCATGTGCTTCCGATTCCGGATCGGTTGGGCACGCCCGGCTCCGCCAACAGCGTTCAGGAAGCCAATATCGGTCCCGTGTTTACGGAGATGCGGGCGCGGCCGATCGTTCCCGAACCGAATGAGGCGGTGCGGGTCGAGATTGCGGCAGGGGATCCGCAGGGCGTCGACGCGGCGGAGATCTGGTTCAGGCCGGAAGGAGGGGTGTGGTCGACGTTGCCGATGACGCCATCGGAGGGCGAGGGCCGGTTCTCAGGCGAGATCCCTGGGCAGCCGAATGGAAGCTTGGTGCAGTTCTTTGTCAGGGCGCGCGACGGAATAGGCGCGGCCGCGGATTATCCGGCGGAAGGCGCGGCTTCCCGGGCGCTTTACCGCGTGGGGGACCAACGCGCGGGCCAGCGCGATGTGAAGGTGGTCCGGTTATTGATGTTGGACGAGGAACACCGGTTCATGCGCCGGGCGGAGCATGCCGTGAGCAACGGGCGCATTGGAGGAACTTTCGTCGCGGGCGATGATGAGGTCTACTACGACGTGGGAATCCGGCTGCGGAGCAGCCCCTACGGCCGCCAGGGCAACCGGGCCGGATACAATGTGCACTTCGGGAGGATGC
>DATKCT010000152.1:0-33082 GCA_035513055.1 Verrucomicrobiales bacterium
CTCGAGTCGCTGGCGCTGGAGCGCCGGGTGAGCGCGGCCACCCAGAATCAGGCGTTGAGCGCCCTTCTTTTTTTGGTGGAGAAAGTGTTGGAGGCCGAGCTCGGCGACATCGACGCCGTGCGCGCAAAACGGTCCCGGCACTTGCCCGAGGTGCTCAGCCGGGAGGAGGTGAAGCGTCTCCTCGCCGCAACCGGGGGAATCACGGGCCTCTTACCTGCGGCTTCTCTACGGTACCGGTCTGAGGCAAATGGAGGGCCTGCGCCTGCGGGTCAAGGATGTGAGTCTGGAACGGCGGACGGTCATGGTGCGCAGCGGAAAGGGCGGCAAGGACCGGCGGGTGATGCTACCGGAAGCGCTCCTTGTGGAGATGAAGAGTCATCTGGAGCGGATTGAAATCCTGTGGAACCGGGATCGCGAGGAACGGGTTGCCGGGGTCTACAGCCCTCACCACCTCCTTCTCCGTCAGGCCAGCGTGTCCTCACGCGGGTTCATCGCGCTGCCGTTCGCGGGCGATGTCGGCGAGGCGTTGCGAGGCGGCGGTGACATCGTCCTCTGGACAAAGCGACCACAAGGGATCTTTCCCAGGAGCGAATTGACCGTGGGCGAGGGACATAGGCAGGCCGTCGTGGAGGATGAGGGGTCCGGTGAGATGGACGTAGTTGACGGGGCGCCAGCCGGCGGGATCCTCGGCGGTGGGAACCGTCTCGGGTTGATCGCCGGGGCCCGAGGGTTCCCACTCCCAGACGCGTACGACGATATGCTGAATGCCGATGGCGGGGACGACTTCGTGGGTGGCAGTCTCTGGGTGAAAGATGACCACGACGTGATCGGGAGGGGCGGGGAAGGAGTCGGTCGAGAGGGGCTCGTCGACATAGTAGCGTCCGTTTTCCTGGTAGAAGCGCGGGCCGTCCTCGCCTTCGTTCGATTCGGAAGGGCCAGGCTGGCTGCTGTGAGAGACCATGATCAGGACGGGCGGCTGGGATCGAGTTTCTGGCGTCCGGGACGCTCTTTGTCAATCCCGGGCTAAGCGGGCGAGTGGGTCGAGGCGGTGGCGTCGAGGAGGCCGCGCAGGTAGCCGACGGCCCAGAGGCGTCCGAGCATCTCGTATCCGGGATGCTCGTTGGTCTCGCCATCGAGAGTGGGAACGTGGTCGGGCCGGAGCGGACCGTCGAATCTAATCTCCCGCCAAGCGCGAATGGCGGCCGGCATGTCGGTTTGACCGTTGTCTTGAAAGGTTTCGCGGAAGCGAGCGGCGGTTCCCACGACGTCGCGAAAATGGCCGAAGCGGATATGGGGCCCCAGCCGGCTGATTCCTTCGACGACGTTTTCACCGGCGGAGGCGAAGGTCCCTTGGCAGTAACAGATTCCGTTGGCGGGACTGGGCACGAGTTGGACAGCGCGCTCGCAGGCGGCGATGGAGGTGATGATGCGGTCCTGGCCGCGGAGGCGATCCAGAGGGGGATCATCGGGATGCAGGGCGAGGGAGACGCCGGATTGTTCCGCGACGGGGATGATTTGGCGCAGGAACGCTTCGAGATTTTCCCAAAGGGCTGCGGCCGGGGTGGCGTCTGGAGGGGCGGGAGGATCTTCGACTTGAGAGAGATCGAACTCGGTGACGAGGGCTCCACCCCGTTCGCGGGAGTCGACCGAGGTGCGTTGCCAATCATCGTCGGGCATCCAGTTGTAGCAGAGTACGGGCACACGGGCCTCGCCCATCGCTTGGACCAGGTCGACGATGGCTTGCAGTTGTCTTTCCCACCCGGGGCGGCGATGGACGAGAAGGTCGTGAGGGATGTGACGTTCGATGACGGAGAGGCGCATTCCGTAGGAGTCGATCTCATCGCAGAGTCGCAGGAGGTCCCTGGGGTTGGGACCCGGGTAGGGGGCGACGATCTCTTCGGTTCCGATCTGGGCGGCGAGGCGAAGGTGGTGTGGAGAGAGAGGGGTCAGGTAAAGGGCGATCTTCATTGCAGGGTGAAGGGGGGAGAAGGTTGAGGGTTCATTGAGGGGGTCGATGCCAGCGAGGCGGGAATGCATGTGACAAGGCGTCGCGGGCGGCGTAGAGCGGGCCGATGGCGGACGGCGACAGGGCGCGGCCGGGGTTTCATCTCGGGTGGGGTCTGGCCTTGGGGCTGGCCATGACCCTGCCTTGGGTGGCGTCGTTGTTCTATTTCGTGTGGTGGAGCGGTCATCCCGTTTCCCGGTTGATCTACGGCGCGACGAAAGTGTTCACCCTGGTCTGGCCCTTGGCGGCGCTGTGGTGGTTGCGGGGGAAGAAGCCCTGGATGGAAATCCGTTTTCCGGATGCCGGGAGGCTTTGGAGGTCGGCGCCGCTTGGAGTCGCGACGGCCTGCGTGGTGATGGGTTTGATGGTGGCGCTTTTGAAAGGGACGCCGCTGGGCGACATGGCCAGGGCTGAGGCTCCGCAATTGCGCGAACAGATCGCCGAGTTCGGAATGATCGAACACTATATCCTCTTCGGCGTGTTTCTTGCGGTGCTGCATTCGGCGGTTGAGGAATACTACTGGCGCTGGTTCGTCTTCGGGAATCTGCGGAGGTTTTGGCCGGGATGGCGGGCGCACGCAGCGGCGGCAGTGGCGTTTTCGGCGCATCACTACGTGGTCACGTCACAGTTTTTCTCGGCTCCGCTGGCTCTCTTCTTGGGGACGGCAGTGGGTGTGGGCGGGTTGATGTGGAGCGTGATGTATGCGCGTCAGGGTACCTTGGCCGGCGCGTGGATCAGCCATCTCTTGATCGATGCCGGAATCTTGGCGGTGGGACACGGGCTGGTGCACGAATCGGCCTGGATTCAGGGTTGAACGTGGCTGGAGGGCGAGTGAATGGGTTTTGCAACGGAGCATGGCGAGGGCGCAAAGCAGTGGAGCTGGGGGCATCGTGCCTTGAGCGCCGCCGCGGCCCTTCGGGAGGAACTTGGCGATGGCTTTGGCATTGGCACTGGCCGGTCGCGGATGTCGATGGGCCCCCTCCTCACGCCGGGCGAACGCTCCCAACAAATCCTGCGCGGCATCAGCGAATACAATCAACGCGCGGCGGAGGAGGGCTCTGCGAGGGACTGCAACACCCATTGCAGGTAGCCTGGGGAGACGCCGGCAGCTTCGAGAATCACGATTTCAGGAACGTCGTAGGGGTGGAGTTCTTGGAGCCGCTGCTCGAGCGCGGGACCGGATGCGGCAGAAGATTTGAAGAGGGCGAGACATTCCGGATCATCGTGCAGGGTTCCTTCCCATCGGTAGAGCGAGCGCAGGCCGGGGAGGAGGTTGGCGCAGGCGACCAGCCGTTCTTCGAGAAGAATGCGGGCGACGCGTTCCGCCGATTCCGCCCCGGGGAAGGTGGAGAGAACCAGGATGAGAGAGTGGTCGGCAGGGCCGGTCATGGGATGAGGGCTCCGGTCAAGGGCGCTTCTCCAGAAGGGTGGCATCGCTTATGGTCCACGCGGAGGTGCTGGGGTCGAGCACGACCTGGTAGCGTTGCCGGACCATCTCGGCCTGCCAGGACCAGGCTCCGGTAACCAGCCAGGCTTCGGGTCCGGCTTCTTCTAGCGCGGAGATCTGGAGGATGACGGGGAGTTCGCCGGATTGGGCGACGACGACGGCTTTGGTCTTGGGATCCAGTCCCAAGTCGCTTTCCGTGACCCAGTTCGACCGGAGTTGGTGGAATTGCGCCATGAATGCGGCGGAAGCGTTGTTTGCGGGTTGACCGGGGCGGATCTCGCCGAGGATCAGGCAATGGGGCGCGTTAGGTTTCTGCAAGGATTGGGCGCTTTCTTCGAGGAGTCGATGGATGACGGCAGCGGCGGCGTCCGATTCAAATGTTTCACGTTGAAACGGCGGATCGGCGTCGTCGTTGCCGCAGGCGCTGAGTAGGGTGAGAAGAAGCGAAGCGAGAAGGGCAAGGCGCATGAGGCAGGAAAGAAGGGAGAGTCCTGGAGGAGAGAGGCTTCGCTCAAAGGGGAAGCCGGATGGTTTGATCGGCGTAGGCGCCCGGAGGGAGCGAGGCGGGACCGGGTCCCCGGCTGATGACGGCGACGTCGCCGGTGAAGACGGTGTTTGAGGAGAAACGCACGGGTCCCTCGACGCGGAGGCTCCGGCAGGTCCGCAGGGAAGGAATCTCTCCCTCGAAAGCGGCGTCGAAGAGGTCGACGGTTTTGAAGTGTTGGGGATCGAGGCGAACCGAGGGAGGCAGGCCGTTGCGGCTGGAATGAAGAACGATGCGGTGGTCTTCGGTGCGAATGCAGGCGTCGGAGCGGAGCACGAAGAGATCGTCGGTGGTTTTGACCGGGGCGAAGCGCTCCCGGTCGACGGAGAGGGCGGCGGCTTCGGGGAAACAAGCGATGGCGGCTCCCATGGCGGTCTCGAGTTGGTAAACTTGGGGCGAGGCGGGGTCGCGGGGATCGATCGTTTTCGGGTTGCGGATGACCGGCAAAGGCAAGGCTCCGCCGTGCTCGGCCAGGGCGTCGCGCAGGGCATCGAGCCGGAACCAAATGTTGTTGGTGTTGAAGTAGCGATGACGATCGATGTCTTGGAAGGCTTCTTCGTCCCCGGGCGGGCATTGGGCGGACTCGCGCAAGAGCAGAGCGTTGCTTACGGCATCGAGGGCGATATGACCGCCTTTGCGATCGGCGGGGGTTCGGCGAGTGACTTCCATGAGGAAGGGAGCGCCGGACTTGGCGAAGTGTTGGAGGAGACCGGGATCGAGCGTGGCTCCGAGGTTGTCGGCGTTCGAGACGAAGGCAAAACGGACGCCTTGTTCCAGGAGGCGCTCGATCCAACCGGAGCCGAGGAGGGAGGGGTAGAGATCTCCGTGTCCTGGGGGGCACCATTCCAGGTCGAGGTCGGCGGGCCAGGAGGCGGGAAGGAAGGTATGGGCGTCGACTTTGGGTATGCGGTTTTGCATGAGTTCCCAGGATTCGGGCGGGCCGAGTTCCGGGTAGCGAAGCAAGAACTCGCGGGTGTCGCGGCTGGTGGCGTAACTGTCCATCAAGAGGAAGGGGACAGGTTCTCCGGAGATGTGCCGGAGGGCCAGGATTTGGCGCGCGATGAGGTCGAGGAAAGTGCTGCCGGGGCGGACGGTCAGGAGGGACTTGGCCCGGTCGAGACCCATGCTGGAGCCGAGGCCGCCGTTGAGTTTGATGACGACAGTTTTTGCGAGCAGAGGAGCGGCGTCCTTGACGGGGAGAGCCGGGATGTCGCTACCTTCGGGGAGGCGGTCCACCGGCAGGATGGAATCCTCCGCGATGAAGCTGGTTTTCCCGGATTTGAGGACGCCGTAAGAGTGCCGGAAGGCGCAAATGGCGGCCTCGCTGAGGCCGGCTTTTTCCATGCGATCGCGGTAGGGCGCGAAGGAGTCCAGGGACATCCTCTGGATCATCCTTCGGCGACAAGGGGCCGCGCAAGCATCCTTTCGTAAATGTCGAGGTACTGCTTCGCGGTGGAGCCGTGATGGAAGACTGCGGCGGATTCCTGCATGATACGCCGGATGTGGCGATGACGGGTATCGAGGTCGAGACGGTAGAAGCGCAGGGCTTCGCCGATAGCCCAACGAAGGCCTTGGGTGTCGTAGTGGCGGAAGACGAAACCATTTCCGGTTTCCGCCGCGAGATCGAGGTGGTGGATGGTGTCGTGCAAACCTCCGGTATCGTGGACGATGGGTAGGGATCCGTAGAGCGGCGCGATCATTTGCGGGAGACCACAGGGCTCGAAGAGGGAGGGCATGACCAGGAAATCCGAGGCGGCGTAACCAAGCCGGGAGAGATTCTCCTCAAAATCGACAACGGCGAGGCGGTTCGCGATGCCGTGGAAGGCGGCGATATCCCGGAAATGCTCTTGGAAAGATCCGTTGGCGATGATGGCGACCTGGAGCCCCTCTTCCCAACCGGCGTCTATGGTTTCATAAAGGACGTCGGCGAAGAGCTGGCAGCCTTTTTGAATTGGATCGAGCCGGGAGGGCCAGAAGAGCAGCGGCGCATCGGGTCTCGGCAGGAGTTTGAGACGCTTTTGAAGCTCGATTTTGTTGCGGCGTTTGCCCTCGGAGAATGTGCCGGCATCGAAGTTTTGAACGATGGAACGGTCAGAGGCAGGGTGAAAGGAAGGATCGGGAGCGTTGAGGATCCCTTGAGCAACACTGGCGTGCTTTTTATTGGCGATCTCGGTGCGGACAGGTTCAGGGATGAAGGAGTGATGTCCTTCGACGATTTCGTCGAGGAAGGCCGGACTGACAGTGTTGATGAAATGCGCGGCGAAGATGCCGCTGGCCAGCAAGTCGACTTGGTTGGCGGATCGCGACTCTTCGTAGGAAGCTGGTGGGCGCTGGAAGTAGAGAAACGGCCAAAACTCGGCGGCGTCGATGCCCCTTTCCTCCATCTCCGCGAGGGTCATGCGCTCGGTATGGATGTTGTGGACAGTGAAGAGGCAGGGGATGCTGAGGCGGCGTGCGGCGGCGGGGATGAGGCCGGTCATCCAGTCGTTGCAATGGATGAGGTCGGGCTCGACGCGGGGCAGGATGTTGTTGATGACTTCTCTTTGGAAGGCGAGGCTGATTTTGGGGTTTTCGTCGTTGCGATAGCCGTAGATTTGATCGCGGTAGTAGAAGATGCGGTCTTCGGCGAGGTGGATGCGTGCGTCGGGGAGTTTGCTCTTGTAGGTGCGCAACTCGTCGCTGAGGAGCTTCCACACGTCGACGTGGAAGAGGTGGCGGTAGTTGGGAAGGGCGACGTGCACGTCGGCGCCCATTTCGTAGAGGTGACTGACCAGGGAAGCGGAGACGTCGGCGAGACCCCCGGCTTTGGCGCTGAGGCGCTGGGTCATATTTCCCATGCCTTCGGGGAGGTAGGTGATTTCGGGAGTGACGACGAGGATGCGGGGGCGGGACGGGTGCTCGCCCTTGCGGCGGGCCGGCGCCGGTTTAGGGATCGGGGTGGGGGCTCTGGTGGGGAGAGGCTTGTGGGGCGATTGCGGCCTCAACACGGCCGGGGCGCCGGTGGAGACAGCCGAAGCAGCGGCTGGATTGCCGGTATTCAGGGAGAGGATGGCTGCGCCGAGTGGGGCCATTTAGGCGACGACGAGCACGCTGTTGAAGCCTCCAAAGGCATTGGGTTTCCTGCCGGCGCCTTGAGGATCCTCGCACCATCGGCCATTGACCACGAAGCGGTATTCGTAGGTTCCCTTTGGGAGAAAAACCGCGCGGCTGAACTGGCCGGTGCCGGCGCGATCGGAAAGGGGATGAGAAGCCGGATCCCAGCCGTTGAAGGCGCCGGCGACGGCGACCGTGGCGCCGGGTGTGGTGTTGAAGGTGAACTGAACGCGTTTCTTGCCTTTCGTCGAGGACGCCATGGCGGATCGAGGGCGGAAAGCAGGTTGAATCATGGGAATCCGGTTGTGATCTGTGGACTTTGGTTAGCTATAAAGAGAGCAAGGAGCAAGAAAGATGCCATCGGTATTTTCGGGAAATGAGGTCTGCGTCACGAGCGCCGTCTACCGCTGGACCGGATTCACGGGGTGAACCCGATGGGGCCGGAGCGGAGCATGGCGGCGTGGACCATTCCTGAGGTGGGCTCGGGGTGCGATACGAGACCGCTTTGGCCGATTGCGGGCAATAGTTTCACCAGGAGAAGCCGGGCGGCTTCAACGGCTGCGGCGGCGGATTCCGGAGTGAGAGCGTTCGAGGCGAGCCGGTCGATACGCCGGGCACAACGCCGGGCTTTCCGGCGCCCCCGGTGGGGCCAGGTGCGGAGGATAGCGGCGCAGGTACGGAGAAGGGTGCGGACCAGAGACAACTGTTCTGCGGCAGGCCCGCTTCGAGAGCCGGGAGTAGCGCCGCCAGAGAGCAAGATAGCGGCCTCTTGAAAGGCGCGCAGCCTCGGGACCATGAGGTGAGGCCAAACAAAGGGATGGGTGCTGAAGGCCGGCTCGGTGGAATCTAAAGCCTCCCGGAGGATGCGGCCGCCGTCTCGGACCTGAGGGTTCTTGTGCGGGCGCGCAATGGACTGCGGATCCAGCGGGAGAGCGGAGAGCCCGGTCTTGGCATCCTGGAGGCAATGGGCCATCACTTCCACGGGATGTTTGACCGGCCTCGTCATCTCAGCAGAGCTACCATGTTTCCGGGAAGAATTATGGCCTCTCCGGGGGGAATTTGCACGCAGCGATTTCACCGAATGCCCAAAAACACCGAACTCTGGGGACGGTCACGCCCCCCGGTAGGGACAGGCGTCCCGCCTGTCCCATTCTTCCCATTGGGGGCGCGGGCACTCCTGATCGCGGAGTTGTGGCGCGGGCGCTCCTGCTTGAGCATGTCATCTTCTCTACGAAACACCGCGAACCCATTATTGTCCTGCGTGGAGAAAGCGGTGGCGCGAGTACCTCGGCGGCGCTGTGCGCGGGCTGGCACCCCTGCCGGGGTGCTGGTGATGGATCGACCGTCTCCGGTGGTGTCGCTGCGCGCCACCACCGGCTACAAGCTCTGATCCCTTCGGGATCCCCGCATCTTCGGCCTCCCGGGCAGGCCAGAACTGTAAAACTTCAGGCGCTGGCACTCCTGCCCGCGAAGGCTTGAGGCATGATGGCGAACTGGAGTGTCCGCCCCCCGGTAGAGGGGCCGAAACTGAGGGTTACTCGATTTCGATCCGGCGCGGCCGAAGTTCATCGGCCAGCGGAAGCTGGACGGTCAGCACGCCGTTGTCTACTTTTCCGGCGATGGCTTCATCTTTGACCGGGACGTTGAGCTTGAGCCGGAGCCGGTAGTCCCCAGCGGGCCGCTCATGAACGACGAGCTTCCAACTGGGGTCCACGGATTGACTGCGCCGGGCGGTGATTTCCAGATCGGATTCTTTGAGCGAAACCTGCACGGTCTCGCGGGTGGCCCCGGGGACCAGGACACGGATTTCATAGGCGTCTGGCCGCTCGGTCACGGTATACCGGGGTTTGACCCAGCGCCCGGCTTGGGCCGGAGTCTCGGCTGAGCTTTGGACAAGTTTAGTGGATTGGGACATGGTTTGGAATGGTTTTGGGTAGAGGGTTGGCGCCCCGGCCGCTGCGCTGAATTCAAGCGCACGCCGGCGGGATTGGGCCCACTTAGTCGATGGTCACGACGCGAGGCCTGCGATTCTCGCTTTTGGGCAGGGTCACGCTGAGGATGCCGTCTTCCAGCCTCGCCGCCACCTTCGCGGTATCGATGCCGTCCGGCACGGAGAAGGACCGGCTAAAGCGCTCGGTCACTTCGCCCTGGTTTTCTCCCTTCGAGCAGGAGATCTGCAGGACCGAGTTTTCCAACTCGACCTGAACTTGACTCTTGGAGAAGCCGGGCAAGTCGGCGACGGCGTGGAACGCTTCCTCATTTTCGTAGAGATCGACGGCGAGAGCGTTGCGTCCGGCGCCGCCGCCGGTCCAGGAGGAGAAGGGATCGCGGAGATCGCCAGAGTCGCCGATGGCATCGCGTATCCAGCGCGCGAACTCGCTCGTACCGAGGGGAAGCTCGGGATAATCGTAGCGGATGAGTTTCATCAGTGTGCGTTGTAAGTTTGGGTTGCGTGTGCTATTCCATTAAGACCAAGAGCATCGCGAATGCCAGATTGAAGCAGAACTACATAAATCGTTATCTAATATGTAGTTACGATATAAATCAAATATCGATCAGCAGAAATAAATAGCGACAAATCGACTCTCTTTCTTCTTTGGGGCGAAGGAGACAGCGACAAATTGGCGCGCTTCAAGGGAGTGGGCGGGACTTGGTTTCGCTCGCAGGAATCAGCCTTTGCCGCGGGTCCGGGTGCTTTTGTGGCCTTTGGCGTAGTTACCTTCGATGAAGCTGATGATGGCTCCGGCGACGTCCTTTCCCGTGGTGGTTTCGATGCCTTCGAGGCCGGGGGAGGAGTTGACTTCCATGACCAGCGGACCGTGGTTGGAGCGGAGCAGATCGACGCCGGCGACGTTGAGGCCCATGATGCGAGCCGCGCGGACGGCGGTGGAGCGTTCTTCGGGAGTGATGCGGACGACGGCGGCGGTACCGCCGCGGTGGAGGTTGGAGCGGAACTCGCCTTCTTGGGCTTGGCGGATGATGGAGGCGACGACTTTATCGCCGACGACGAAGCAGCGCAGGTCGGAGCCGCCGGCTTCGGCGATGAATTCTTGGACGAGGATGTTGGCTTTGAGGCCGCGGAAGGCTTCGATGACGCTTTCGGCGGCTTTGGTGGTTTCGGCCAGGACGACGCCGACGCCCTGGGTGCCTTCCAGCAGTTTGATGACGAGGGGAGCGCCGCCGCAGGTGCGGATGAGGTGGCGGGTGGCTTCGGTGTCGTGGGCGAATGCGGTGACGGGGAGGCCGACGCCGCGGCGGGCGAGGAGTTGGAGGGAGCGCAGCTTGTCGCGGGAACGGGTGACGGCGACGGATTCGTTGACGGAGTAGACGCCCATCATTTCGAACTGACGGATGACGGCGGTGCCGTAGAAGGAGTGGGAGGCCCCGACTCTGGGGATGATGGCGTCGAAGCCGGTCAACTCTGCATCTTCCAGGAAAATGGTGGGTTTATGCGAAGTGATGTTCATGTGGCACTTAAGGTAGTCGATGACCTGGACTTCATGGCCGCGCCTTTCGCAGGCGTGAGCGAGGCTCTTGGTCGAGAACAGGGACTCGTTGCGCGAGAGGATGCCGACTTTCATGTTGGGGAAAGGGATGGTGCGAGGGGACCGGGAACGGTGGAGATCTGGAATGGGGAAAAGCTTGGGGACAGGGGGAGACGATCCGGAAAGCCGCTTGGGGAGATGGCGGGGCTGGGACTCGGCGGGGCTGGGATTCCGGCTGGCGAGATCGGTTCAGAATCCTCGCGACCGGGTGGGGCGATTTCCGAGGAGGTAGGATTGGGCGGGATCGACGAGAAAGAGGCCGGTCAAGGCGGAGCGTCCCAAGAGCATGCGAAAGAGCATGGACTCGCGATTGGTTAGGCTGAGGCGGACCACCCAGCGGCAGGCGCCGAGAACGGCGGTGGTTTCGATGAAGGGCCGGGTTTCCATATGGCCGCCGGAATCTTTGACGGTGCGGAATTCAAGGACTGGCGTCTCGCATTCCCGCTCGAACCGGATGGTGCGCCGTAGCGGGTGAACGACGAAGCGAACCCAGGGTTGGCCGTGCCGGTCGAACAATTCGTAGTGGTGGGTGTGAAGGGCGGAGCTGCGGGCGCCGGTATCGATTTTTGCCTTGATTCCGGCGATCGAGAACTCGGGGAGGGCGACCCATTCCCGCCATCCGAGAACCGGCTGGTTCCCGCCGGGAGCGGCCGGGTCGAAGCCGGGAAACGGCGGCTGGGATCGGTATTTCGGCATGGGAAGGGCCCGCAGGAGGGGCCGGGTCAACGTCCGGGCGGGAGGAAGCGTGGGTGGCAGAGCATCGGGACCCTGAAAAAGGGGAGAAAGCGTCGTGGGAATTGATGGCTCAGACCCGGAAGGCCGGCAAGCGCACAGATGCGCCCGGGATGCCTGCTTTGGTGAGAAATGGCGGTTTACAAGACGGGGGAGGCCCCGTAGATTCCCGCGCTTTTGCCATTGCCGCGCCGGACGACGCATGCCCACCGAGTTTACCCGGAATTTTTCCATCATCGCGCATATCGATCATGGCAAGACGACTCTATCAGACCGTTTGATGGAGCGGACGGAAACGATCAGCGAGAGGCAGCGGCAGGATCAGCTTCTCGATTCCATGGACCTCGAGCGGGAGCGGGGGATTACGATCAAGTCGCACCCGGTGGCGATGGCCTATACGGCGCGGGACGGGCACCGCTACAAATTAAACCTTTTGGACACGCCTGGGCACGTGGATTTCTCCTATGAGGTGTCCCGGAGTTTGGCGGCCTGTGAAGGGGCCGTGCTGCTCGTCGATGCGGCGCAGGGCGTCGAGGCACAGACGGTGGCCAACGTGCATTTGGCCTTCAAACAAGGTCTGACGGTGATTCCGGTGATCAATAAGATCGACCTGCCCAACGCGGATGTGGCCATGGTCCGCCGGCAATTGGAGGAGATCCTGGCTATCCCGGCGGAGGAAGCTTTGGAAGCGAGCGGCAAGGCTGGGATCGGCATCGAGGAAATTCTGGAGGCGGTGGTCCAGCGTATACCCCCGCCGGAAGACCGGGACGACGGGTATCTGCGGGCGTTGGTTTTCGATTCCATCTATGATTCTTACCGAGGCGTGGTCTCGTATGTCCGGGTGTTTTCGGGAGCGCTGCAGAGCGGGACGGCAATCCGGATGCACAGCACCGGCCGCAATTACGAGGTGAAAGAGGTAGGCATCTTCACTCCCAAACCGGCCCGGGGTCTGCGTTTGGTTGCGGGCGACGTCGGCTATCTCATCGCCAACATGAAGAGTTCGGCGGAGGTGCGCATTGGGGACACGGTGACGGAGTCGCGGAAACCTGCGCAGGATCCCTTGCCCGGGTTTCAGGAGATTCATCCGATGGTGTTTGCTGGGGTGTATCCGGTGAGTTCGGAGGATTTCGAGCAGCTCAAGGTGGCCATGGGCAAGCTGCAGATCAACGATGCGGCCTTCAGCTTTCAGGCTGAGAGTTCGGCGGCCTTGGGTTTCGGGTTTCGCTGTGGTTTTCTCGGGTTGCTGCACATGGAGATCGTGCAGGAGCGTTTGCGGCGGGAGTTTCAAATGGACGTCATTTCCACCTATCCAGGGGTGGTTTACGAGGTCCGGCTGACCAACGGCGAGACTCTCATGGTGGATAATCCGACCCATCTCCCCGATCCCTCATTGATCCAGGAGATTCAGGAACCGATGGTGCGGGCCTTTGTCCTCACGCCCAACGAGTACATTGGAGATTTGCTCCAACTGGTGATCGAGAAGCGGGGCGAAGTAGAAAACACGGAAACGCTCGACGAACGCCGGATCATGTTGACCTGCATGCTTCCTCTGAACGAGATACTGGTCGACTTCAACGATCGACTCAAGAGTTTGACCCGGGGTTACGGCTCCATGGATTATGAGCATGCCGAATACCGGCCGTCGCACCTGGTGCGAATGGATTTGCTGATCAACAGCGAGCCGGTGGACGCTTTTTCCACGATTGTCCACCGGGACAAAGCGGAGCATCGGGGCCGCCATTTGGCGGGAAAACTCAAGGAGGTAATCCCGCGGCAGTTATTCAAGGTGGCCATCCAGGCGGCGGTGGGCGGAAAGGTCATTGCGCGGGAGACGCTGGGAGCTTTGCGCAAAGACGTCACGGCCAAGTGTTATGGCGGCGACATTACCCGGAAGCGCAAGCTCTTGGAGAAGCAGAAGGAAGGCAAGAAACGGATGAAGTCCGTGGGCCGGGTGAACATACCTCAAGAGGCCTTCATCCAGGTATTGAAGACGAACTGAAGGGAAGATGTTCACGCCGCGCTATTTGAAAGAGGCCCGCCTTTTGTTCAAAGGCGTGAGCAAGTTTCTGCACTACAAGCGGGATCTCCTGCCTCAGGCCAAGCTGGCGGAAATCGAGCGTTTGCGCGCGGCCTTTGGAGAGGCCATTGCATCCCGGGACCGGGACGGGATCGCGGAGGCAGGTCTGCGGGTGCGGGAGCAGTGCGAGCGGGCCTTTCCTCCGAAGCCGCAGGGCTGGCTGCGGGAGAATGTCGAGGTCTTTTTCGTGGCGGTGGTGATCGCGCTGGGGATCCGGTCGTATTTCCTCCAGCCTTTCAAGATCCCCACGGGGTCGATGCAGCCCACTCTCAATGGAGTGATTGCGACTCCTCTGGGGGCGGCATTGGAGAGGGATCCCGATTTCCGGCTTCATCCCAGTTTCCCGGTCAAAGTATTCGACTATGTGGTGCGGGGGCGAAACTACGTGGACGTGACCGCTCCTGCCGACTTCGAGATCGGGCGCATTTATCAGAAGGATTATCTCAAGTTCTTCTCGTTCACTTACGTCGAGCCCCGTGGCGGCGGGAAGCCTTTGCGCATCTATGCGCCGCTGACGCAAGCGCTGCAATTGGGACTGGGCCGTTTTATCCGGCCTGAAGAACTGTCGCCGGACAAACGGATGGTGCGTTTGCTGGGACCCAAGCGGGTGACGGAGGGCGCCGTTTTGGCCCAAGGTTACGTCGACACTGGAGATCAGGTCTTGGTCAACAAATTCGCCTACCATTTTCGCCCTCCGAGACGGGGGGAAGTGTTCGTATTCACCACAAAAGGCATCACTGGGATCGAGGTGCCGCCGGAGATGGGATCTCAGCATTATATCAAGAGATTGGCGGGGACGCCGGGCGACACCTTGGAGATCCGGGAACCGGAGCTGTTCCTCAATGGGGAGCGGGCCCAGGAAGCCGGCTTCCGGCGGGTGATGGAGGCCGGGGAAGAGGGTTACCGGGGCTATGAGGAGCATCGGGGCGGGATGCGGATGAACGAGGTCCGACTGGGGGCGCGGGAGTATTTCGCGCTGGGGGACAACAGTTTTAGCAGTTCGGACAGCCGTTCTTGGGGTGTGGTTCCCGAATCGAACTTGGTGGGACCCGGGCTGCTGGTTTATTGGCCGTTCGACAAGCACTTCGGCTGGATCCGGTGACGGAACTCGCGGCGTCCGCGGGCCGCGCAGTCGTTTCCCTCCCACGTTGGCGTCATGGTTCCCGAGTGGGCTGCACCTTGGTTGTTGTTGAGCGGATGCGCGGCAGGGGTCGTGCTGTTTCTCGTGAGCAATCCGCTGGAGGGCGCTATGTGGAGGGGAACGCGCTTGTTCTTTGCGGGCTGGGGTTTTGCTGGGGTGCTCCTCTTAGGGGGCGCGTGGGACGAGTGGGAAAGGCGCCGGGAAACGGCCGGGTCATCGGCTGAGCATCACAGCGCAGGAGGCGCTGAGGCGGGCTGGCCGGAGCTTGGGTCTGCGGCGAAGCCTGAACTCGCCGATGCGGCCATGGGTCTGCGTTCGGTGTTCTGGATGGTGTTGCCTTGGAAGCCCGCTTTGGCGGCTGGACCTTTGTTGGCGTCGCTGGCGCTTTGGATCCGGCGCGATCTGTGGAACGTGGGAGGGGCGACGTTTCGTCGCGGCATGTGGGCATTTGCTAGTTGGACGGCGCTTTCTTGGGCCGTGTGGGCGGAGCACCTGGCCAGGTGGACCGGTTGGACGGGGTCTTGGTGGGGAAATCAGACGCTGTCGCACGTGCTGGGGCTGATGGTGGGTTGGGGATTCGCTGCGGTTGTCCAGGGCGGATTGTTTTTGGCCGTGGGCCGCCGGGCGCTGGGGCGGACGGAGGGATGGGACCTGGCGGGTCTTTTGGCGATGACGTTGCTGTCGGCCCGCCGGACGATTCCCCTGGGCGGGATCGTGGCTTTGGGATGGTGGGCGGGAGAACTGGCGGCCGGACGGGGCTGGCCGGAGCGAGTCTTGCTGGTCTGGGGAGTGGTCTCGATGGCGCTGCTGGCCGGCGCTCCGGCGGCAGCGGCGATGCGAGGGGGTTCCTGGGCGGCGATTCTGCGGCAAACACTGGCCCGGATCCTGTTGCGACCCCGCGAACACTTTTGGTTGCTGGCCGGAACGCTGCTGGTCTTTTATTTTTCCGGAGTGACGGACCGGTGGGTCTGCGCGGCATGGGAACCGGGTTCGGCCTTCTTGTATGCGTGGTTTGGATTGCACTTCCTGGGCCGTTCCCTGATCACGCTTTGGTTGATATTCGTGTTCGCGACCCGCTATGCTGAGAGTATGGCGGAAGCCGGGCGGCGTCGCCCGCGCGACCGGCGGTCCGCACCGGCGCACGCATGACTCCCTCACCCGAAACCGCTTCCGCGGAGGCCATCACCCGTCGAAGCCAGTCCAACTTGGCCTTCGCTCTGGCTCCGCTTCCGAAAGAGCGGCGGCAGGACATGATAGCCTTCTATGCCTTCTGCCGAGTGGTGGACGATATTGTCGACGAAGACAACCTGCCGAAACTGGAGAAACAGCGCCGGCTCGACCGGTGGCGTCAGGTTCTGGCCGGGGGCCACCCGCCATCGAGTCCTTTGGAAACGCGTTTGATGGAGTTGCGACACCGTTATGCGGCGCCGGCGGAGTTGTTTGCCTTGATCTTGGACGGAATGGAGATGGACCTCGAGGCGCGGCGCTACGCGACCTTCGAGGAGTTGCGTCATTATTGTTACCGGGTTGCGGGCGCCGTCGGTCTGGTGAGCATCCGCATTTTTGGATGCCGCTCGCCTTGCAGTGCGGAGTATGCGGAGCAATTGGGCTACGCCTTGCAATTGACGAATATCCTTCGCGACGTCGGGGAGGATGCGGCGGCGGGCCGGCTTTACTTGCCTTTGGAGGATTTGGATCGCTTTGGGATTATGGCGGAAGAGATCTTGGAACGGCGGCCTTCTCCGGCGCGCTTTCGAGAGCTGATGGAATTCGAGGCGGACCGGACCGCGGATTACTTCTCTGCGGCGGCCGCGGCTCGTTCGATAGAGGACGCGACGCGTCTGGTGGCCGCGGAGACGATGCGGACGATCTATCAGCGATTGCTGGCCCGGATGCGGGCGGACGGTTTTCATGTGTTTCAACGGCGGTACCGGTTGGGGCGAACGGAGAAGGCTGGCATAGTCGCCTGGGCTTGCCTGCGGCGTTGGCTCTCGCCTGGCCGGTGGGGGGCATCGCGTGGGGAAATCGAGTCTTGCTCTCCGGCCGATGGCAGGGAAAAGTCTTAGGGTACAGAATCGCAAATTCTGCGGCTATGCTTACTTACACCACTCCTGAAGCGGAAATGCGTCAGCAGGCGCAGAAGAAAACTTCGTCTGTGACCGCTCTGGTGATTGCCCTCGTGGTGTATGGGATCTTGGGAATTCTCTTTGCCGTCATCGGCTGGCATGTCCGGTTGCCCAGGAAGGCCGATCTCATCGTGCAGGCTCCCCTTGGTGAACCGGTGGATGAGGTGGAGATGAAGGACTTCGCTTCGACGGCCCAAGACCGGCCGTCGTCCTCTGCGGCTCAGATGGCTAAGGTCGTGACGGCAACGGCGAGCAGTCCGCTGGTGTTGCCGGAGATCACGCAGGACTTTGACGAGACCATCGACCTCGGCACGAGCTTTGGTGACGGTTTTGGATCGGGCTTTGGCGGCTCAGGAACCGGCGGGGGCAGCATGCCCGCGGGAAGCCCCATCAGCGAACGCTGCTCGCAGAAAGATCGCAAAAAGCGCCTGCTTGAGGGCGGAGGGGACGAGAGCACCGAAAACGCCGTGGTCAAAGGTTTGGATTGGTTGCAGGGCAATCAGAACGAGGACGGCTCGTGGGGGAGTCAGTATCCCGTGGCCATGACCGGCTTCGCCTTGTTGGCGTTTCTTGGACACTGTGAAACGCCAGATTCTCCAAAATATGGGACGACGGTGACGCGCGGCATCGTGTATTTGGTGGACAAAGCCATTGCGGCGGACGGGCGGATGGCCACCAGTGCGGACCGCCATTGGTCGTATGAGCACGGGATCGCGGCTTATGCCCTGGCGGAGGCGCATAGCATCATCAAATATGGGCAGAAAAAAATCCCGCGTTTGAAAGAGGCGGTGACGCTGGCGATCCCGATCATCATCAACGGGCAGATCGACGACGGCGGCTGGGTGTATGCCTACGAGGGTCAGGGGCCTGGCGACACCTCGGTGACCGGCTGGCAAATGCAGGCCCTGAAGGCGGCATCGCTCACCGGAATCGAGTTCGAAGGTCTGCAGAAGGCCACGCGTCGAGGCGTGGATTTTCTGCGAAGCGTGCAGGGACCGGAAGGAGGGTTCGGCTATCGAAGCCCCGAGGATAGATACAGCCTAACCGGCGTGGGCGTTCTCGGGCAGCAAATGGCCGGGCGTGGAAACCGGAGTTCCGTGCGCCGGGGCTTGCAGTTTTTGTTGAAGGCCCAGGGCGTGGATTACCAAGGCGCCGACGCGAACCTCTACGGTTGGTATTACGGGACTCAAGCCTGTTTCCAAGAAGGCGGATCGACTTGGGAGAAGTGGAACACGATGTTTAAGGACGAGTTCGTCGGCGCGCAGCATGCCGACGGAAGTTGGCCTCAAGAGGGAAGTCAGGGGAACGCCTGGGACAGTTCGGCGGCCGCCGGCGATGCGCAGATCTACCGGACGACCTTGGCCATTCTCATGCTCGAAGTCTATTACCGGTACCTGCCGGCCACGAAGTGATCATGATGCGGAGTTGGCGGGTGGGTGGACGAGATCTGGTTGAGCGAGGGCGCTGCCGGTGGAACGTGGTTTCCGCGATGGTTTTGGCCGGGCTCCTGGGGGCTTGCGCTCCGGAAGCGGAGACGACGCGGGAGACAGAGGAGGCTGCAGAGCAGCAGCCGGAACCGGGCCAGCAGTGGGTTCTCTTTGATGGGAAGAACTTGGACCACTGGAAGATCATCGACTTCGCCGGCGCCGGAGAAGTGACGGTGGAAGAAGGGGAGTTGATCCTGGAGATGGGCGAGATTCTGACCGGGATCGTCATCGCGGGCGATCCGCCCTTACGAATGAACTATGAGATTTCCCTCGAAGCCAAGCGAGTCAGCGGGAACGATTTCTTCTGTGGGTTGACCTTTCCGGTGGAGGACGTCTCCGTTTCTTTCATTGCCGGCGGTTGGGGAGGAGGGATGACTGGGATCTCAAGCATCGACGGAATGGACGCCTCCGAAAACATGACCAGTTCCTTGCAGAAGTACGAGGACGATGTCTGGTACCGGTTCCGGGCGCGGGTGACGCCGGGGTTGATCGAAGCCTGGATCAACGACCGGCAGGTAGTCAACGTGGCCACGGAAGGACACCGGTTGGGGATGCGCTTCGGAGAGATCGAAGATTGCGTCCCCTTGGGGATCGCCACGTATCAGACGACGGCAGCCTTGCGGAACATTGTCATCAAGCCGGTGGAATGAGTTCCGGGCGCCGAAGGGTTATTGATATGGCGAGACTTTCGACTTCCATGCGCCGGGCCGCGCTGCTCTACGTGGCTTGCTTCGTTAGCCCCGTTGTGTTTGCGGAACCCGTGGATTTCGCCCACGACGTTCTTCCCATTCTCAAGGCCCATTGCGCGAAATGTCATACGGACGGCGAGTACAAGGGGAGTTTTTCGCTGGACACCCGGGAGGCGCTGCTGGCTTCCGAAGCGGTGACGGCGGGCAACAGCGGAGACAGCTTGCTGGTCCAGTTGTTGACCGAAGAGGATCCGGCGGATCGCATGCCGCAGAAGGCGGATCCGCTCTCAGAAGAGGACATTGCCATACTGCGCGCCTGGATCGATGAAGGACTTGTCTGGGAAGAAGGCTTCACCTTCAGGCAAGCTACCTGGAGCGCGCCTTTAAAGCCCCGGATGCCCAGCCTTCCGCCTGCGAGCGGGGCGGCGACTCATCCGGTCGACCGCATCGTGCTGGCCTATTTCCGGGAGCGTTCGGTGGAACCGCCGCCGCCTCTCGACGATGTCGCGTTCGTGCGCAGAGCGTATCTCGATCTCATTGGGCTGTTGCCGGAGCCCGGCGAAGTGGATGCCTACATTTCGGATAGGAATTCGAAGAAGCGCGAGAAACTGGTGGCCGAATTGCTTGCCCGCGACGCGGATTACGCCGCACATTGGATGTCGTTCTGGAACGATTTGCTCCGCAATGATTATGCCGGGACGGGATACATTGACGGCGGTCGCAAGCAGATTTCGAGCTGGCTCTACGACGCCCTTCTGACAAACCAGCCTTATAACCGGTTCGTCCGCGATCTCATTGATCCGTCGGAGGAAAGCGAAGGGTTCATTCGGGGTATTCAATGGCGGGGGAACGTCAACGCCAGCCAGGTTCAGGAGGTTCAATTCGCGCAGAACATCACCCAGGTCTTCTTGGGCGAGAACATGAAATGCGCTTCGTGTCACGACAGCTTTATCAACGATTGGAAGCTGGCGGATGCCTACGGACTGGCGGCGATCATTGCGGAGCAGCCGCTGGAAATGCATCGTTGCGACAAGCCGGCCGGCGAGATGGCGCGGGCGCGCTTCCTGTTTCCCGAGTTGGGCGACATTGATCCCGCCGCCCCGAAGGAGGAACGTCTGAAGCAGGCGGCGGCGCTGATGACCTCGCCGGACAATGGCCGCTTGACCCGGACCATAGTGAACCGCCTCTGGCGGAATCTGATGGGGCGGGGGCTCGTTGAACCTGTGGACATCATGGCCAACCGGCCTTGGAGTGAAGACCTCCTCGATTTTCTCGCCGCGGATCTCGCCAACAATGGTTACGACCTCAAGAAGACGCTGGCCTTGATGGCGACATCGCGGCCCTACGCCTCGCGCTGTGTCGCTCCGGAGGACGATCCGGCCGAGGATTTCGTTTTTCGAGGTCCGGTGGCCAAACGCATGACCGCCGAACAGTTCGTCGATGCGGTGTGGAACATCACCGGGACCGGACCGGAGAAGATCGATGCTCCCGTGCGGGCCGGTTCGGACCGGGTGCGGGCCTCGTTGGTGAATTCGACTCTTCTGATGCGGGCATTGGGCCGGCCTAACCGGGAACAAGTGGTGACCACGCGTCCTGCCGAGCTGTCGACATTGCAGGCATTGGAACTAAACAATGGGGAGGAATTCGTCGCGCTCCTCCATCGCGGAGCGGAGAAACTCCTCGAAGAGAAGGATCCTGCGGAGCTGGTTTCGGATCTGTACGTGAAAGCGCTCTCGCGCGAACCTGGTCCCGAGGAACGCGCCGCGACGCGGGAAATCCTTGGAGACGAACCGGGCCTGGATCGCGTGGCCGATCTATTGTGGCTGCTGTTCGCCTTGCCCGAGTTTCAGATTATTCGGTAGATCCTCCCCCGCCGCCTCCCCCGGCTCGCGGACCGGCGCATGAGATTACCGATTATTCGATGCGCCTCACGGACTGTTTTGGGCCGGTTTCCCATCCGTTTTGCGCGTCTTCCCCCACCGAATAATCAGCGCGGCGATCACTGACCCAACCAGATTGGACACGAGATCCCAACCGGTGTTCTCATAATCGCCAACATTCGTGTCAGGGAGTATACGGGTGGCTGTGAATTCGATGACTTCATTGAAAGCGCCGAATCCCATGCCGGCGGCGGCGCAGAGAAGCAGAATGCCCGGCGTGGGCCGGACCGGAGAGCCATCCGGCGAGCGAAGCGAACTTTTGATCACATGCCAGCATAGCCATGACGTGATGCCGAAGCCGTAGGCGTGCGTTACTTGATCGTACTTCAAATATCCGGGTACGAGCCACCAACTGTAAAGCACTGCATGGGGACCTTGGTGAAACCACCCCTGCGGAATGGGAAGCAGACCTCCGGCCATGTGCAAAAGCCCCCAGACGCTGAAGGCCCAGAACAGCGGCGGGGTGAGCGGGTACTTCCGGTGCACGGCGAGAATCGACGGGATGAGCACCAGCATGACGCCGATGTAGATGATGAACTCCCGGTTTCCGGAGGCGATGGCCCCGGCGATCGCTGCGGCCATGTAGATGGCAGTGAAGATGAGGACCGGTATGATGTTCGGACGAGCGGGTGCGTTCATAACAGGGCGATCGTGCGCCATACTACGGCCTCTCGCGCAGTCAAGACGGCAACACGCCCCGCGCGGCATCACCGAGTAAATCGACACGCCCTAAAGGCGGAACCCCGGACCGGCCCGCTCACCAAGTCTGGAGGGCGGGCGTCCTCGACCGCCTAACCTCGGGAAGGAGGCTCACTCCCACCGGCCAGGACGTGCAGGAGCCCGTCCCTCCACGAGGGCCGGGGAGACCTCGTCCGTAAGGCCCGGCTCTGTCTCAACCGGTAACTGGCAACCCTCGCCTTCCAGACTCGGAGGGCGGGCGTCCTCGACCGCCTAACCTCGGGAAGGAGGCTCACCCCCACCGGCCAGGACGCGCAGGGAGCCCTTCCCTCCACGAGTGCCGGGGAAACCGCCTCCCGCCCGCAGCAGGCTGCCGACCGGAAAAGCGGCAGAAGGCTGCAGCATTCCAAAGACTCCGTCCCACGCAGGGGGCAGCGTCCCGGGTTCCGCATTCATGCCGGCGTCGACCGGCTTCCCGGTTTGCACATTCCGCAATCCGATTGAATCTTAAGCCTGAAATGGAGAAAGCATCATGAGTTCGCACTCGCACGTTCCGTTTGATTCGCGCCGCGATTTCTTGAAAAAATTGGGCGCCGCGTCCGCGGCGGCCATGGCGTCTGGGGCGCCGCGGCCGGCTTCGGCCACGGAGGCGGCGCATCCGGAGGCGAAGGCGGACACCTGCATTTTGTTGTGGATGGCGGGAGGCATGGCCGCGCCGGACACCTTCGATCCCAAGCGCTACGTGCCCTTCGGCGTGGGAGTGGAGGTGGAGGACATACTGAGCACCTTCCCCGCGATCGACACGGCGCTCGATGGCGTGCAGTTCACGGAAGGGTTGGAACGTATCGCTGCAATCATGGATCGCGGAACCATCGTGCGGTCCCATTTTCAGCCGGATCTCGGGCACATCCTGCACTCGCGGCATCAGTATCACTGGCATACCGGATACGTGCCCCCGCAGACGGTGGCGGCGCCGCATCTCGGGGCATGGATGGCTAAGGTTTTGGGTCCGCGCAACCCGGCCATTCCGGCTTTCATCGACATCGGGCAGCGCTTGGAGGGCGTGGGAGAACAGGAAGAACTCAAGGCATTTCACACGGGGGGCTTTTTCGGCAGCGAATTCGGCCCATTTTTGTTGCCGTTTCCCGAGGAAGCCATGACCGCGGTCCGTCCTCCGGGCGATATGACGCCGGACCGATTCTCGAATCGTTACCGGCATTACCGGAAGTTGGTGGAAAGCAGCGCATTGGGCGAGGGAGGCAGCGCCTACCAGCAAGAATCGATGATGCGGGCCATGGACAACGCTTACCGGTTGCTCAGTTCACCCGAGGCAAAGGCCTTCGATCTCAGCCTGGAACCTCAGGAATCCCTTGAGAAGTACAACACCGGCCGTTTCGGACAGGGCTGCCTGTTGGCCCGGCGCTTGACCGAGGCCGGCGCCCGCTTCATCGAAGTCACCACGGAATACATCCCCTTCGTTCATTGGGACACTCATGAGAATGGCCATACCACGGCCAAACGGATGAAAGAGGAAATCGATCGCCCGGTAGCCCAATTGATTTGGGATTTGGAGGAGCGCGGCTTACTGGAGCGGACCCTGGTCGTGTTGGCCAGCGAATTCAGTCGCGACATGATCATCGAGGGCGTTCCGGGCTCGAACGCCCGGGACCAGTCGCGGGCGCAGACCGATGTCATCCGGGAGATGGTGCATTATGGTCAGCATCGCCATTTTACGGGAGGATCGAGCGTCCTTCTCTTCGGAGGGGGGATCAAGAAGGGCTTTTGTTATGGATCCACGGCGCCGGAGCGTCCGCTCGTAGCCGTCGACAATCCGGTGTCCATCCCGGACCTGCACGCAACCATGTTTCACGCCATGGGAATGTCGCCGGAGACGGCTTTCGATATCGAGAAGAGGCCGTTTTACGCTACGGAAGACGGCAAAGGAAAACCGGTGCTCGAACTGTTTGGTTAGGAGGCGGCCGGCGTGACCCGAGGAGCGGATGGGGATTGATTCGGCGCCGCCGGCGGAAGGGGAGGGAGATCCCGGAATCTTGGACGATTTCGCGATGCTGCGTTCCGAGGGAGACCTCAACCTCGGACCGGAACGCGCGAGCTGGCTGCGGGATGCTGTGGACGCCGAGACGCGGGAACTGCTCGAGGAAGATGCCCGCTATTTTTTCCGGCAATCGCTTTCGACGCCCTGCCTCAACGCCTTGGCCTCGGCGCAGGGGCCCGGTTTTACCGATTTGGAGGGCCGGACCTTTCTCGATTTCCATGGGAACGGATTGCATCAGGTGGGCTACGGAAATCCCAAGGTGCTGGAGGCGATCCGGCGGCAGTTGGAGACACTGCCCTTCTGTCCTCGACGGTTCACCAACCGGCCCGCGGTGGCCTTGGCCCGGCGGCTGGCGGAACTGGCGCCCGGCAGGCTGAGCAAGGTGCTCCTTGCGCCTGGCGGAACCACAGCGATCGGCATGGCCCTCAAGATCGCTCGAGCGGCCACAGGCCGGTTCAAGACGCTGTCGCTTTGGGAATCCTTTCATGGGGCCTCGCTCGATGCGATTTCAATCGGAGGAGAAGCCTTGTTCCGGCGAGGCTCCGGGCCTTTGCTGCCAGGGACGGAGCACGCTCCGCCTCCGGATCCCTGGCAGGGTCCTTGGCCGCATATGGCCGCGGGCGACTATGCGCTGCGCACTGCGGAATACATCGAGTACGTCCTCGAGCGAGAGGGCGGCGACATCGGAGCGGTGATCGCCGAGACGGTGCGCTGGACGCCTTTTGTGCCGCCGCAGGCTTATTGGGACCGGATCCGCTCGGCCTGCGATCGGCACAATGCGTTGCTCATCCTCGACGAGATCCCCACCTGTTTGGGACGATCGGGGCGCATGTTCGTTTGTGAGCATTATGAACTGGAGCCGGACATCCTGGTGCTGGGGAAGGGGCTTGGGGGAGGGGTGTTTCCTCTGGCTGCGGTGGTGGCCCGGCCCGAACTCGACGCCGCTCCGGAGGGCGCTTTGGGACATTACACTCACGAAAAGAATCCGGTGGCCTGTGCGGCGGCTTTGGCGACGCTGGACGTGATCGAGGAAGAGGGATTGCTGCAGAGGGCCGCCGCGTTGGGCGAACGCGCCCTGGTCCGCATGCGGGAAATGCAGGAGCGGCGCGCCCTCGTGAATGAAGCGCGCGGATTGGGGCTGTTGCTCGGACTGGCGCTGCGCCGTCCGGACGGCGCTCCGGCCGTGGTGGAAGCCGAACGGCTGCTCTACCGCTGCCTGCGCCGGGGCTTGAGTTTCAAGCTAACCATGGGATCGATCGTGACCCTGGCGCCCCCGTTGATGATCTCGGAAAAAGACCTGGATCGGGCCTTCGACGTGATCGAGGAGGAGTTGGCGGAACTGGAGCGAGCCGGATCCTAACGAGGCAGACGGTCATGGTCATGCGATTGGATTGGGAGCGAGACGGTCCAAGACGCTGGCTGGACGCGAGGCGGGGAGCGCGGCCGCAGCCAAGGCTTCCTCCTGGAACCGGCACAAGGCCCGAATTCCGTCGCGGCTCAACTGGAGCATGGCGTCCATTTCTTCCTGCGAGAAGGTGGCTTCTTCGCCGGACCCCTGAACCTCGACGTATTCAAGGTCTTCCGTGAGGACAAAGTTGAAGTCGACCGTGGCGTCGCGGTCCTCGCTGTAATCGAGATCGAGGTAAGGCGTGCCCTGACAAACGCCGGCGCTGACGGCGGCGACCTTTTTGCGAAGGGGCGACGCGGCGAGTTTCTTTTCGCTCAAGAGCTTTTGGAAGGCCAGTTCGCAGGCGAGGCAGGCTCCAGTGATGGAGGCGGTGCGAGTGCCGCCGTCGGCCTGGAGCACGTCGCAGTCTACCCAGACCGTGAAGCCGTCCAACTTGGCCAGGTCGACCACGGCGCGGAGGGAGCGCCCGATGAGGCGTTGGATCTCGGTGCTGCGGCCGTCAGGGAGGCCCCGGGCGGAGTCGCGGGCTTTCCGCTGGGCGGTGGAATACGGCAGCATGCTGTATTCGGCGGTGAGCCAGCCGCCGCCGGCTTGCTGTTCTTTCATCCACCGGGGAACGCCGGATTCCACCATGGCGGTGCAGATGACTTGAGTGGCGCCGAATCCGATCAAGACCGAACCCTGGGCGTTGGGGGCGACGTTCGGGACGATGCGGATGGGCCGGAGTTGTTGGGGCGATCGTCCGTCGGATCGAGTCATGGGAGGAGTGAGCTTTAGTTAGGAGGTTTTGAAGGCTTTGCTGCTGATCGCAGGGATTTTAGAGATCGGCCGGTTCGGGTTCCGCGGCTTCGGGTTCCGTGGGTCCGGGTTCCGTGGGTCCGGGTTCCGTGGGTTCGGGCGCCGGAGAGTCCGGTGGAATGTTTGCGGACTCTGCCGCATCGCTGGGCTCGTACCATTCGCCGCGGAGCCAATCCACGACGAGTTCGATATCTTTTGGATTCAGCACCTGGCTGGCGCCGAAGCGAGGCATCCGGTCGTTGCGATTTCCGTAGAAGCGCTTGTGTTCCGGATCGGAAACGAAGTCGATGAGCCACTGCCGGGAGCCCCATCCCGTGAGATCGACGGCGGACCCTGTCTGTTCATCGAGGAAGTTGTGACAGTCGATGCAAGCACCGGCGTCCCCGATGCCCTCGAAGAAGAGGTCGATGCCGGATTCGATGACTTCGGCGTCGCGGGCATCAATGTCTCGCTGGGATTTCAACTGGGCTTGGGCGGAGACGGCGGCGATGACCTTCTCGAGATCGGCTCTCCCGGCGTCGTCGATCTCGGCGAGATCTTCGGTCACGAAACCGACCATTTTGCTGAGACGTTGTCCTTCCGGCGGGTTTACGAAGTGGGTTCCGCCCCAGTAGAGGGGCGAGACCAGCTTTTCGGGGTCAAGAAAACCGGCCAACCATTCGCGCGAGGCGAATCCGGCGAGATCGGGCGCGGAAGGGGATTCGCGTCGCGGACGGTCGAGTCCGTCGTGGCCGTCGTAGGCATGACAGGATGCGCATTGAGCGGCGAAGATTTTGGGTCCTTGCGTGAGAGGATCGTCGCGGAGGAGGGTTACGGCGCCGGCGGCAGGGATGCCCGTGGGTGCGGCGGCCAGCGTTTTGACCCGGCCGGCCTCCCAATGAGCGCGTTTGACAGCGTGAAGGTAGTCTTCGCTGCGGCGGTCCTCGACAACGGCCATGGTGGTGAGCACGACGAAGGCGAAGAGGAGGAGCCAGAGGTAGGCGGCGCTGATCCAATGTCCGAGACGGAAACGCCCGATGCGAAGGCTTCCCAAAAACGGCAGGAGGAAGAGGATGCCGGCGAGGATGGCGGGGATGTAGATGGCTCCCCAGACGAGGCGTTCCCCAGAGAAAGCCTTGAATTCGAGGACGCGAAAAAGGAACATGAAGTACCAGTCGGGGCGGGCGGCGTCGTATTGATCGGAGGGATCGGCGGGCGCCATGAGTTCGGCTCCGCCGGTGACGAGGACGAGGAGGAGGACGGTGGCGAGGACGGCCAGGCAAGCGACGCTGTCTTTGAGGACTTGATCGGGCCAGAACGGAGCATCGCGCCGGCGCAGTGGTTTCGCCGGAGTGAGTCCGTGGCGGCGGAAGAGGTAGATATGGGCGACGATGAAGAGCACGAGGATAGCGGGAAGGATTCCGGCGTGCAGGGCGAAGAAGCGGGTGATGGTGTGATGGCCGTAGTCGGCGCCGCCGACGATGAGGCGTTGGAGATCGGGTCCAATCCAGGGGGTGATGCCGGCGAGGTTGGTGGCGACTTTGGTGGCCCAATAGCCTTTTTGATCCCAGGGAAGCAGGTAGCCGGTGAGGGAGATGCCCATAACCAGGAAGAGAAGGCCGAGCCCGAACCAGAAATTGAGTTCACGCGGGGATTTGTAGGCTCCGTCAATGACGACCTGCATGAGGTGGAGGACCAGGAGCACGGTCATGACCTGGGCGGTGTAATGATGGATGCCGCGCAGCATCCAGCCGCCGCTGACTTCTTCTTGGATGTAATAGACGCTTTCCCAAGCGGTTTGAGAGCTTGGACTGTAGAGCATCCAGAGGATCAGTCCGGTGATGAACTGAACGAGAATGGCGAAGGTGAGGGTGCTGCCCCAGACGTAGCGCCAGCGGGAGCCGCCCGGCACGTTCTCGAAAAGGGCGCCGTGGAGGATCCGGCGGGAACCGGTGCGGTGGTCGAGCCAGTTAAAAAGAGCCTTCATGCCAAGGGAAGTTTTTCGCCGATCCCGGCCCGGAAGTTTTGGAAACGGACCCAGATGGCTCCGTCCCGGAGCTGGACATCGAGTTCGTCCAGACCCCGCGCAGCCGGGCTAGGCTGAACGACGGCTCCGTCCGCGGCGAAATGGCTGCGGTGGCAAGGGCAGAAAAAGGAGTTGTCCCCGTCGCGGAAATCGACGGCACATCCGGCGTGCGGGCAACTGGCGTTGAAGGCGGCAACATCATTTTCGCCGGTGCGGCGAAGGTAGATGAACCCGATGGGGACGCTGGGATAGCGGTTCCAGGCGTCCAGGCGATCGGCGATGACCTGGAACTTCTTGGGCCTGCCATCGGCGGGAACGGCCTCGAGTGCCGTGATCCGCGTCCAGCCGCCGGCAGCCGGTCCACGGCGCAACGGATCTGTGAACACGGCAATGCCGGCGGCGAGCGGAGCGGCGACGATGCCTCCGCCGACGAGAGTGCAGGCGGTCTTCTTGAGGAATTCACGCCGGGGCGGTTCGGGTTCGAGGTCCGAAGAGTGCGGCGGCGGGTTGTCGTCGGGAAGAGGCAAGGGGGGTTGGGGATCCTCCAACTTGGCCAGGACCGGGGTGGGAGCGGAGTCCTGGAAAGGGGGAAGAGGTGGGGCGGGAGGCGAAGAAACCGGTGGCCCGAGAGGTTCCTTGAACCCGGCGGGCACAGGCGAAGCAATTGGGGACGGCGTGGGAGCGCTTGGCGTTGGGGGGATACCGGAGATGCCGGCGGGTCGCGCGGAGAGCGGCGGCGGAATGGATGCATCCGGCGGTGGTGGGAACACCGGCTGTGGAGACTCCTCGACCTCAGGTTTTGGGTTGAGTTCGCTATCGTCTGAGGGCGGATCGGTGCTCATGTCCCGGGTGCTGGCTAAGATTCCGGAGAAGGAAGCCGCCGGTTCGGACTCTGACAAGCCGGATATGCGGCGGGGCGGAAGTCTGCACCGCCTATCCACCGACGGGACTTGGGAGGGCGCGTTTTGCAGGAGAGCGGAGGCGGGAGGCGCCGGCTTTCATTGGGCGTTGATTTCAACGCCGATGCTTTGTCCCGATCGGCGCATAGGCAGTGGGAAGTCTGAAGAGAGCTGTAACGTCGCCGGGGCAAGTCCACTAAGAGGACGCGCTCGATATGCTGGCTTGAAATGTGGGCCGAGGAAAGTCGTGGCATGATTGGCGGGGTCCGGGCATGGTAAGAACATGAGCCGGTTGAAGAAGTGGCCTGTGAGCGGCGCCGGGATTCTGGCGGGGTTGGCCTGGGCCTGGTGTTGGACCGGGACGGTTGTGGCTGAAGATGGCGCGCTGTTTCCGGCTGCGGAATTGAGCGAGCGGGCGCGCGTGTCTCTGGCGACGGTCGCTCACGCTGCAAGGACGGGCGAGATGAGCGGGCAGGGGACGGGTTTTGTGATTTCGGCGGACGGATTGGTGGCGACGAATCTGCATGTGATCGGGGAGGGCCGCCCGGTGGTGGTCACGCTGGCGGACGGGCGAGCATTTTCGGTGCGAGAGATTTGGGCCTGGGATCGCAAGCTGGACTTGGCTATTCTCCGGATCGATGCGGAGAACCTTGTGCCGCTCCCGCTCGCTGACGGCGAAGGGGGCCAGCAGGGCGAAGCGGTGCTGATCTTGGGAAATCCCCAGGGGCTGGCCTACAGCGTGGTCCAGGGTGTGGTCTCGGCGAGACGGGAGATCGACGGGATTTCCATGTTGCAGTTAGCCATCCCGGTCGAGCCCGGGAACAGCGGTGGGCCGGTGCTCAACTCGGCCGGAGAGGTCATCGGAGTGGTGACGATGAAATCGGCCGTGACCGAGAATCTGGGATTCGCCATGCCCTCCGCGGGATTGCGCCGGTTGTTGGAAGACCCCAATCCGGTGCCCGCGCAACGCTGGATCACTTTGGGCCGGGTGGATCCCAACCGCTGGGAGGTGACTGACGATGGCGCCCGCTGGTTTCGGCGCGGCGGGATGCTTCAGGTAAAGGGATTGGCTTCGGGTTTTGGAGGCCGGACATTGTGTTTATCGAAGGGCGGCGAGGCGGAGGGACCCTTCGAGCTGGCAGTGCGAGTCCGGTTGGAGGACGAAGCGGGGGCGGCCGGGCTGGCTTTCGCTGCGGACGGCGGCGACCGGCATTACGGCTTCTACGCCACCTCGGGCAAGCTGCGACTGACGCATTTCGATGGTCCCACCGTGTATTCCTGGAATATCCTGGAAGAGATCGAAACACCGCATTATTTCCTTGGGGAGTGGAACCATCTCCGAATCCGTTGGGACGGCGAGGCCTTGGCCTGTTACGTGAATGGACGGAGGGTCATGGAACGTCCGGTCTCTGGACTGACGTCCGGCAGAGTAGGGCTCTGCCGGTTTCGGGAACCGGGGGCTCAGTTTAAGGGCTTCCGGCTGGGAGCGGACTTATCGGGAGACTTTGCCGAGCCGCCGGCGGAACTGATGGCAGAAGTGGAAGGGACGTTGCGGCGCATGGACCGGCAGCCGGAGGCGGAAGCGGCTTTACCGGGCTTGTTGGCGGACGAACCGGACTTGGCGCGGGGGGTATTGGAACGGGAGAAGCGCCGGTTGCAGGAGAGGTTGAGTTTTTTGGAAATGCTGTCGAAGAGAGCGGATGAGGCGTCCGTGCTGCGGGAGATGGCGTTGTTGTTAGGAAAACCGGATCCGGGGGAAGAGTTGGATATGTTGCGGGGGGCGCTCATCATCGCCCGGGTGGCGGAGCCGGAACTCGATTGCGGCGCGTATATGGAGGAGATCGAAGGGATGATCGACGAGGTGCGGGCCCGGCTTTCCGAAGCTCCGGAGCCGGAGGAGATCGTAGAGGCATTGCGGGAGTATCTCTTCGTCGAGAACGGCTTTCATGGAAGCCGCCTGGACTATTACAACTGGGCCAACAGCCACTTGAACGCGGTGCTGGACGACCGGGAAGGGATACCCATTTCGTTGTCGGTGCTGTTTATCGGGATGGCGCGGGGGTTGGGTTTGGAATCGCTCAAGGGGATTGGTCTTCCCGGGCATTTCGTGGTGCAAAACCGGCCGCTGGACGGGGAACCGGGGCCATTGCTCGATGTGTTTGACGGCGCCAACGAGTTGAGCCGCGAACAGGCCGAGGAACTCGTGTGGGGCACAGCCGGCGTCGCGTTGCGGAACGAGCATTTGGAGCCTGTATCGGACCGGGAGATTTTGGTCCGGATGCTGCGCAATCTGGTCGGACTCGAGATGGCTTCGGACGATGTGGGACGGGCGTTGCCCTACTTGGATCTCTTGTTGCTGCTTTCGCCGGAGGAGAGCGGGGAGCGGTTTCAGCGGACCCTGCTTCGGTTTCAAAGCGGGCGGTTGGCGGGAGCGCGCGAGGATCTGTTGTGGTTGTTAGAGCGGCGCCCGCTCGGATTGGACTATGGGCGTCTCGAGCAGTTGTTGCGCTTCATCGAGGAGCGGGAGGGGGAGTAAAACAGGGAAACGGCGGTTTTCAGGAGCGCGCATGACAAACGTGGAACTGCGAACCGGGGGAGGGCGGCGTTTGAGAGGCGTGGGAGAGGAATGGGGAAGTGGGCCGCGTTGGGATACGCTGCGTGGAGGGAGAAGGCTTCTTGGCGCGGCGATTGATCGGGCCGCAGGAGTGGGCTAGGCTCGCCGGATGTGCTTCTGTGTCCGATCCCTGAAACGACCTTGGCTGCCGGCGGCATTGTGTGTGCCGGCGATGGCAGGGTCCGTGGCTTTCGCTGCGAATTGGCCGGATTTTCGAGGGCCCCGGCATGACGGCAGTGTTCCCGATGCGGCCGCGTCATTTCCCCTAAAATGGACTGGGACCGAGAGCCTGGCCTGGAAAGCGCCGCTGCACGGAAGCGGGCATTCGACGCCCGTGATCTGGGGAGATCAAGTTTGGCTGACCACCGCGACTCCGGATGGGAGAGAGCTTTCGGTGATGGCCTTTGATTTGCGCGACGGTTCGCTTTTGTTGGATGAGGTGCTTTTCCGGGTGGAGGCGCCGAGTCCCCTGGGCAATGACGTGAATACGTATGCGTCCCCCTCGCCGGTGATCAAGGAGGGGCGGGTTTACTTACATTTCGGGAGCTACGGGACGGCCTGCTACGACACCGCGACGCGCAAGGTTTTGTGGCGCCGCAACGACCTGCCCTGCGAGCATTTTCGCGGACCGGGCTCATCGCCATTTCTCTTCGACGATCTGCTGATTCTCACCATGGACGGAATCGACTTTCAGTATTTGGCGGCCCTGGACTGCCGGACCGGCCAGACGGTGTGGAAGAGAGACCGGTCCACGGAGTGGAACGATTTGGACGAGAGCGGCAAACCGGTGGCGGATGGGGATTATCGCAAGGCCTATTTCACGCCGATCCTGCTGCGCTTTGCCGATGGCGAGCAACAGTTGGTGAGCGGGGGGGCCAAAGCGGTCTGGGCATATGATCCGGCGACGGGGGCGGAGCTGTGGCAGGTGCGTTACGAGGGATTTTCCGGAGCCTCGCGCCCGGTGTTTGGAGCGGGGCGAGTCTATGTGAACTCGGGGTATTCCCGAGCGGTCCTTTACGCGATCCCGTTGCGGGGTGGCGAGCGGGGCGAGCTGACCGGAAGCGGGGTTGCTTGGGAGACCGATAACCGAATCCCAAACCGTTCCTCTCCGGTATTTGTTGAAGGCAGGATTTATTGCGTGAACGACGGGGGCATCGTGAGCTGCATCGATCCAGAGACGGGAGAGACGGTCTGGTATGAGCGTTTGGCAGGACAGTTTTCGGCGTCGCCGATCGTCGCCCGCGGATTGATCTACTTTTGCAGCGAGCAAGGAAAAGTGTTTGTCATCCGCCCTGGAGACCAGCTTTCGTTGGTCGCCGAGAACGAACTGCCGGAGGGCGGGGTATTTGCCTCTCCGGCCACGGACGGGGAACGGCTTCTCATCCGGGCCGCAACCCATCTTTATTGCATTCGCGGAGAGGAAGAGGCCGCAGCGGCACAGAGCGTGCCCGGCGCACCGTGAGCGCCCCGGCGTGCGCCCGTATTCCTTGTGCGTTCAGCCCTCGGAACCGGAGAAGTCTCGCAACAAGGAGTCCGCGACGACTTCGACGATTTCGACTTGGTTTTCGACGGACGCCCGGGGTGGGAAGCGGACCTTAACGATGGCCCCGAAACTCTCGACGATTTCCAAAAGGCTGCCGAGAGTGACCCCTGAGGGCGAGGATCGCGCCGCGTAACCAAAGACGGTCAGCCTGCCGTCGACGGGCGTGAGTTCGAAGCAATGGAAGCGCTCGGGATCCGCGAAATCGTAATTGTAGTAGGAGCCCTGTTTGACGATGACGCGGAATTCGGCGGGCTG
>DATKCT010000153.1:0-9693 GCA_035513055.1 Verrucomicrobiales bacterium
TGCCGGGGTGCGGATCGAGATGCAACTCAGACCGGTGGTGTCGCTGCGCTTCACCACCGGCTACAAGCTGGGAAGCCTCCGGCTTCTCCCGAGGCTCTGCAAGCTCCTTCGATTGAAGTTTGGGGTCACGTCCAGTCGCAAAAGTAAAAACTCTAGGCTCGGGCACTCCTGCCGGCGGAGGCTTGCGGCCCCACATGGGGGCAGGCGTCTCGCCTGTCCTATTCTTCTCATTGTGGCTCGGGCGCTCCTGCCCGCGAAGGCTTGCGGCTCAATGGATCTTAGCCCTGCATCAGATCTTCGATCTCTCCGGGTTCGATGGGGATATCGGCCATGAGATCCAAGTTTCCGTCTTCAGTGATGAGAATGTCGTTCTCGAGCCGGACTCCCAGGTTTTCTTCCCGGATATAGATCCCGGGTTCGCAGGTCATGACCATACCCGGCTCGAGGGGGCGGGCGGGCACGCTCACGTCGTGGACGTCGAGACCAAGATGGTGCGCGGTGCCATGCATGAAATAGCGTTTATAAAGGGGGTGCGCGGAGTCTTGCGCTTCGACGTCGGCTCGCGAGAAAAGCTTTAGCCGGATGAGTTCTTCTTCGACGATCGAGGCCACTTCTTCCTGGTAGGATTTGAGCCGGGTCCCGGGACGCAGCAAGGAGATGGCTTGACGCTGAATACGCAAAACGGCCTGGTAAACATCGCGTTGCCGGTCGCTGAAACGCCCATTGACGGGGAGAGTCCGGGTGAGGTCCGCGGCGTAATTCGCGTATTCCGCCCCGACATCGAGTAAAAGGAGATCGCCGTCCCGGCAGGTCTGATCATTCTCGATATAGTGGAGGACACAGGACCCAGCTCCGGAGGCGATGATGGGCAGATAGGCGAATCCGGTGGCGCGATTGCGCACGAATTCGTGAATGAGTTCGGCTTCGATTTCGTATTCGGTGACGCCGGGCCGGACGAAGCCGAGAATGCGCCGGAAGGCCTGGCCGGTGATCCGGCAAGCTTCCCGGATGAGATCGAGTTCGACGCTGGATTTGACCGGGCGGAGTTCGTGCAGAAGAGGAGCGAGGCGTTCGTAACGGTGCAAGGGGTACTCGGTCATGCACCGGCGGAGAAAACGTTGATCCCGGCTTTCGACTTCGGTCGTAGCGCGCAAGTGTTCGTTGGTGTTGAGATAGACATGCTTGGCTTCGATCATCAGTTCCCGCAGCATGCGGGGAAAGCTGTCGAGCCAGTGAATGGCGGCGATTCCGGAGCGTTCCCGGGCCTGATCTTCCGTGAGGCGAGCGCCTTCCCACACCGCGATGAGGTCGTCGGTCCGGCGCACGAAAAGGATCTCGCGATGCTTTTCATTGCGACAATCGGGGAAGAGCGCAAGCACGGTTTCTTCCTGATCAATCCCCGAAAGATAGAACAGGTCACTGTTCTGACGGAAACGCGTGGTTCCGTCGGCGTTGGTGGGGGGAACGTCGTTGGCGTTGAGGATGGCCAGCGAATTCGGCAGCAGCTTGGCGGCGAGACGTTTGCGATTCTCGACGAACAGGTGGGGATCGATGGGCGAGTATTTCATCGGCGATACGGCTCTCTTAGTGCATTGGGCCGGGGGAGCGGGCAAGGAGAAAGGGGCTAACCCGCAGATCTCGTGCGGTTTCTGCCGCCGCCTGCTACGTTCCACTGCCTAGCTCGGCGCGATCGGGACAAGACGAAATCATGAGCGGAAGCACGGGCAGAGACGATGCCGTTTCGGAAGTCGCGCGCCGGATTGTCCGGGTTTCTGTTCGCGCGCTGGTCGAGTTCAGCAACCGCTCGGGATCGCTGCGAGGAGTAAGCCTCTATCGCAGCGCGAGGCGCGCCCGGCTGGGAGCGGATTGGCACCGCCGCATTCAGGCGAGCCGTCCAGCGGACTATCAAGCCGAGGTATCTTTGCTGCGCGTCGTGCCCGGCGCGCTCGTGGATTTGCAGATCGAGGGCAGGCTCGACGGAGTCTTTCCCTCGCGAAGGCCGCCCCTGATCGAAGAGATCAAGACCGTGCAGCGCGGGGAAACGGCTCCAGGGACTCCGGTGCATTGGGCGCAGGCCCAGGTGTACGGCGCGTTGTGGTGTGCTCAGACCGGGGAGCCCGAGGTGGACATTCAGCTCACCTATGTGGAATGGGAGAGCGGGCAGTTGAGCGTCTTGCGTCGCGCCTTCTCCGCGGAAGACCTCGAGGCGTTTCTGCAACAGACCCTCTCCGTCTACTTGCAGTGGGTTGAGGGATGGGAGCGGAGGCGGCGACTGCGCAATGAGAGCCTCGAGGCCCTCTACTTTCCGTTCGCGGCCCCCAGGCCGGGACAGGATGCGCTCATGGAGGCTGTGGGCCGAACCCTGGCGCAGGGGGGAAGGCTCGTGGCGGAGGCGCCCACCGGGATCGGAAAATCGATGGGCGCCTTGTTTCCGGCTTTGCAGGCCCTGGGCCGGGATGAAGCGGACCGGATTGTTTATCTGACTGCTAGGACAGCCGGCCGCGCCCCGGTGCGGGCCGCCTTCCAAGACTTGGCCGGAGCGGGAGCGCGGTTGAGCGTTCTGTTTCTCACCGCACGCGACCGGATCTGCTTTCGCCAGGACGGATGCGAGGAAGAGCGGTGCCCGTTCTGCGAAGGGTATTTTGATAGGATACGGCCGGCGCGCGCCGAAGCTGCGGATCTCGAGCTGCTCGATGAAGAGAGCCTGGCCGCGGTGGCGCGAAGACACCGGGTCTGTCCCTTCGCTTTGTCTCTGGAGTTGGCGCCTTGGGTCGATGCGGTTGTGGGCGATTACAATTACGTCTTCTCACCGCGTATCCGGCTCCAATGTTTCGCGGGAGCTGAAACCAGGCGCTCGCTCTTGCTCGTGGATGAGGCGCATCATTTGGCAGACCGCGCCCGGGAACTCTATTCGGCGGAGGTCGACCAGCGGGCTTTCGAGCGGCTGCGGAGCGAGTTGGGACGGTCTCTTTCCAACTGCCGGAAAGCGCTCGATCAAGTCCTCGTTGCATTTCGTGAAATCCGGGTGGAAGCGCAAGAAGGCATATTGGAGCGATGCCCGCCAGGGCTCGAAGGAGCATTGGAACGTTTTCGGCGGGCTGCAGACGATTGGTTGGCGCGCGGGGAGGACGCTCCTTTTCGCGATGCGCTCTTGGAAAACTACTTCGCGGCGGCGCAATTCCTTCAACCGGGAGAGGTTGAAGCGCCGGAAAGCTTCCGCCTTTTGTGGCGGGCGAGGGATCGAGCGGGCTTGGGAAGCCTGCGCCGCTATTGTCTCGATCCCGCTCCGCATCTTGCGGCGGCGCTGGCTCAGTGGAAGGCGGCGGTGTTTTTCTCGGCGACGCTGCGGCCGGCGCAATACTGGGCCAAAGTTTGGGGTTTGGTTGAGGACTGGGAATCGTTGGCCGTGGGATCCCCTTTTCCGCCGGAGCATTTGGAGGTGATCGTGCATCGCGGGATCCCGACCCAGTACCGGGCCCGGGCGAGGTCGTTGGCGGCTTTGACCCGCGCCTTGGAGAGATTTACTCAGGCGCGACCGGGCAGCAGTTTGATCTTCTTTCCCTCCTACGCCTACCTGAGGGCGGCAGCGGCGCAATTCACCACGACGCCCGGAACTATGTTGCTGTGTCAGGAACCGGGAATGTCTTTGCCGGAGCAGCGCCGGTTTCTGGAGGCCTTCGATGGGAAATCGCGAGTGACAGGGTTTGCGGTTATGGGAGGATTGTTCGGAGAAGGGATTGATCTGGCCGGGGCTCGCTTGACGGCGGTGGCCGTGGTGGGCATCGGGCTGCCCGGAATCGGGCTCGAGCGGGACTTGCAGAGAGTTTACTACGGAGCGGCGGAAGAAGGAGAATGGGAGCGGCCGGGGGGAGACCAGGGTTATCTGTTCGCCTATGTCTACCCAGGGATCACGCGGGTGCTCCAGGCGGTGGGGCGATTGATTCGATCGGAATCCGACCGGGGCGCCGCTTTGCTGGTGGATCCGCGTTATGGGGATCCGGCGGTGCGGGCTTTGTTGCCGGTTTGGTGGAGGATTCGGGAGACCCTCACGGAGAAAGACTTGGCGGAGGTGTGGAGAGAAGAAGGAAAGGCGAAGAGTCAATCCTGGGGCGGCGGAGATTCCGGAGAGACGGGCTCGCCTTCCCAGTAGACTGTTCCGTCGCGGACTTCGATGAGACGGGAGCGGCTGCCGGGAAGCGGATCGGCCGGGTGCGGCGGGATCCAGCGTTCGAGTTCGGCCGCGAGATCCTCGCCGCCCGGGAGGAGGTTGCGCCATTCGTGGGGATCGGTCGAGAGATCGTAGAGTTCGCGGGAGCCATCTGCATAACGGATCAGCCGATGAGTTCGTGTGCGGATAGCGTGGTTCCCGGGGCCGTGCGAAGTGATCGCGGGCCAGGGGCGCGAGGCGTCGGGGCCATCGAGAAGCAGCGAAGTGAGACTATGACCCTCCAAAGGTTGAGCGGGAGCGGGCAGTCCGCACAGATCGATCAAGGTCGGAAAAAGGTCCAGCAGCTCGACCGGCTGACGGCAGACGGCTCCCTGGGGAAGGCCGGGACCAGTGATGAAGAGGGGAACGCGGGTCGAGCGCTCCCACAGCGTATTCTTCCCGCTGATGTCCTTTTCCCCGAGGTGCCAACCGTGGTCGCTCCAAAGGACCACCAAAGTGTCGTCCTCGAGATCGTTTGCGGATAAGGCATCAAGGATCCGTCCCAGCATGGCGTCGGCGAAAGAAACGGACGCCAGGTAGGCGCGCGCGAGGGGCTGCCATTGCTGGTTCTCTTGCAGCCATGTCAGCCGGGGTTCGGGAAGTTTCCAGTGAAGACGCCAAGCGAAGGCGGGGACATCGGAACGATCGCCAGGCAGGAGAGCAGGAAGCACGGAGTCGTCATCGGGATAGAGATCGAACCAGGGCCCAGGCGCAAAACAGGGAAGGTGGGGATGGCGCAGCCCGACGCAGAGCAGAACCGGCGGTCCATCTTTCCATTGGGACAACTGGCTTACGGCATAACTCGTCACATTCCAATCGAAGGTCTCTTCGTCTTTCTCTGGGTAGATTCCCCAGTCGACGAGACGCATTTCCGAAGGCGTGTCGACGAGTTTCCGGTCCGGTAATGGGCGAAATCCGCCCTGCGTTCCCCAGACATCGAATTCGGATCCGTCTTCGCGGGCGGCGGCGGGAGGGTAGGCGTCGTGCCAGATTTTTCCGGTGGTTATGGTGCGGTAGCCGTGTCGCGAGAAATGCTGGGGGAGTGTGACGCGGTCTTGAAGTGCGGGAGAGCTGCGGAACCAAGGTTCCAGCGCGTAGACGCCCGTCGTGGTGGGGCGAAGGCCGGTGAGTACGCTGGTGCGGGAAGGGTTGCAGAGGGGCGCCTGACAATGGGCGTTCAGAAAGGCGACGCCCCGGGCCGCGAGGCGGTCGAAATTCGGAGTGCGGGCCAGGGGATGTCCACCGAGGGGTCCGACCCAATCGTTCAGGTCGTCGACGGAAATGAACAAGACGTGAGGCCGTCTCGTTTCGGGCCGTGGAGGTGCAGCGTCTTGGCCGCCGCCCGGCGCGGGAAGAGGGGCCAACAACGCGGCGAAGACCAATGCGGCTCCGGGCGCCGTGCCGCGAGCTGAACGCGTCCTGCGAGCAGGGCAGGTCATGAGACACAGCGAAGCGTCCACAACTACTCCTGTAAAGAGGGAAGCGGGGCGGGTTTGAAAAACCTGTTGAGTCTGGAATGGTGTCCCACACGATGAGGGAGGCGATCTGGTCTTCGAGAGGAGCTTTCATCCGGCGCATGACGCTGGCGTGCTTGTCGGCTTTGGCGATGCCCGGTCCCCTTCAGGCCGCGCGCCCGGTCCTGCGCGTGGGAGAATTCGACCCGAAGCGACAGCGGCAGATCTATGGGGAATTTCTCCGGCAGGAATCCGCCCGGGTGCAGGATGTGCGCTTCCGCGTGGTCCGGGACCTGGGCGAAGGGAGGTATGCAGTGTCGTTGACCGCTGGAGATGACCCGGACGCCATCGTCGTCAACGGGGGAGCAGCCGGCTTCGAATCGGGGAAAATGGCGCGCGGGCTGTTGTATCCGGAGGGCACGGAGATGATGCATTTGCTGCGGCATCTCCCAGCCTTCCGGCTCTTGCAACCCTTGGATCCGGAGACGCGACGGCGTGACCGGGACCGCGAGCGGCAAGTGGCGGAGCGTGCGGTGCGGGCCTTGGCAGCGGAGACATCGTTTGAGGAGTGGATGGAATCTCTGCGGCGCGGCGGGGTGACCCAACTGACATTCACCAAGGAGGAACGCTGCCGGGATTGCGCGGGCTGGGGCAAGGTGACCTTGCCCGATGCGGCGGCCCGGCGGGAAGGGGCGGCGCACAAAGGGAAACCCGGACCCGATGGCAAGGTTGCCTGCGGGGTTTGCAAGGGCAGAGGTTCCCTTTCGCGGGAGGTCGTTTACAGCCTGCGCTACTGAAAGGGCGAGGAGAATCCGGCGCAATGCGCCCTTGTGGAAGGGGAGCGTTCCTTTCCTTCAAAATGCTTCCCGCTCCGGGTATCCGCTGGCTTCCAAGAACGCTTCGAAATCTTTCGTATTCAGGATCTCGAAAATCGCCGCGGCCCTATCCGCCGCCTTCTCGTAGTAGGCAGGATCAAACAGGGAGAACTCCACGCGCCCGGTCCGGGCGCCGGCCAACATCTGTGCCATGCGGCGAAAAGGCGCACGCGTCCCGCGGGGCGATGCCAGCCCTGTTCTCGCTCAATTGCTAGGATTGCGATTTTCCAAAGCTGGCGGTTCCGTCTGGTCAGAGAGGCGGGCCGGAGAGAATTCAGCGGTTGCCCGGGGAACAGAGACCTCCGTTTCGGGAAGGGCATCCTGCAAGCGCTTGATCGTCTCAGCTCGGATGCCGGTATGCTGAAGCACCAGCGTCCTCAATTGGCTAAGGGAGCGCAGGCCGGCAAAGCCGTCCTGCGATTCGAGGTTGTAAATGTGCAACTCGCGAAGACCGGGAAGGGCCTCGAGTTCCTGGAGGCCCGCACTCGTGAACAGCCGGCCATAGGTCGCTCCCGGTGTGCCGCTGCCGAAAAGGTCGAGCCGGGTCAAAGTCTTGACCTCCGAAAGATGGCGCAGAGCATCGTCAGTAAGGCGGGAAGCCCGCAGCCAGAGGAACTCGAGCTTCGGCAAGATGTTGAGACTTGCGATTCCGGCGTCGGTGATCACGTGACTATCGAGATTGAGATGGCGCAGTTCGGTTAGGGCGGCGAGGCGCGCGAGTCCGTTGTCCGAAATCGCCGTGTACTGCAGGGTCAACTGCCGCAGGTCGCGGCACTGGAGGATGCCCTCGAGCGACGAGTCGTCCACCCGGTCTCCGCTGAGAGCCAGCGATTGCAGGCGCGGGAAGGCAAGGGTTCGGCCGGAGATCGGGAGCCGGTCCACCGAGAGTCCCGTGAGCCCGGTCAAGCGCGACAGGCGCTTCAAGCCGTCATCGGTGATCTGCATATCGGCATGAATGGATGAAGAACCGCTCAAGTTGAGTTCCTGCAGGTTTGTCAGGCCTGCGAGCGACTTCATCCCCTCGTCGGTGAGCCTGTTTCCAGCAAGCGACAGCGCCGTTAGTTGGGTCATTCCTTTCAGGTGCCGCGCTCCCTCGTCCGTCACACCACATTCTGCAACCCCCAGTTCGCGCAACGTGCTCATCCGGGACGCAATGCGCAACACGTCATCGCCCAGCCCTGCGCCATCGACGTTGACGTGATACAGATTCAGCTTTTCCAACGCCGGCAATTCCGCGAGGCGCGCCAGACCCGCGGGGGTTATCCCGCTGGTGACCTGAATGTCCAGTTCGCGCAGACTCGGCAGCGTCCTGAGATTCGAGAGGAACGCGTCGTCGGCTTGGTCCACGGCATAAATCGAAGTCACGTTCTGGTCGTCATCGACGGACACTATCAGGCCGCCGGCGCCCGGGTCGTAAAGCAGCTTAAGCCACCCGGGCAGATCGCTCTCCCGGGCGCTTCGGGAAGGCGGGATTGTTGCGGCCGCGGCGTTGGATTGTGGATTCCCGGCAGGATTGGGATTCGATCCGGGATCAGCCGCTCCGGCCAGCCGCAACAGGTCCTCGACCATCGGTTCCCCGACCACATTCACGAGCTGGTAGAGGGGATCGAGGTCGTAGAAATCCACGCCATACGTGTAGTCCTCTGAGGTGCGGCGCACATTCGCGATGGTCACGCGCCGGTCAGGGCTGAGAATGGCGAAGAGATTACTTTCGTTCGGCAGCGGGTAACTGTGAATGCCTGCGACCGGACCGGGGACCGGCCTATGGCGAAGGGAGTATTGCTCGACGAATTCCACCAGGTCGCGTTGCGCGATCTTCGCGACCGCATCGGTCCAATAATGGTGTGGAGGCTCGGTCCGGACCGTTAGCGGCGAGATGCGGATGCCGTTGAACGCGAGAAGGCGATCGCGATCCATTGTGAACGAGCGCGGACGGGACCCGCTCGTGATCGCCTGAAAGATGGCTTCCCGCCCCGCCGAAGTCGCGGGATCGGCCTTTGGAAGCCGGATGTAGCTTGCGGGGCCGTCCACCGAGAAGGATTTTGGCAATGGCCCGTTGAACGGGTATTTGAAATTGCCCCCATAGTCGCCGCGCAAGGTCAGATGTGCCGGGTATGTAGGTGCGGGCCCCCCCTTGAGCGCTTCCAGCGCGCGAATGGCCTCGACGGCGCTCCGTGCGGTCGCGGGAGGGAAGCGATCGTTCGGTGGCCATTCAACCCTGGCAAGGATCCCTTTCAAGGGTTCGATCGCCCCGGGATCGTTCATCTCCCGCACCTGAGTAGCGAGCACATGCCAGTGCGTCGTGGCCACGCGGTCAAATGCCGCCAGTAAATGCTCTCGAGCCGAGGGTCCGCCCAGCCGGCTCAACGCGAACCCCGCGGCGATCGGATGCTCCGGCACATGGTTCGCGATAAAGCTAACGTGTTGCTGATTCCCGCTGTTGCCCAGGGCGATCAATCCGCAGTGCCGGGTGTTCGCACTTCCATTGCGAATGGCTTCGCACAAGAGCCGCTGCACACCAGGATCGGGGGCCAGCCGCTCGAGAACCTTCAATGCCGGACGATCCGTCTTACCCCTCGACAGCAGCCGGATCATAGGGAAAGCCACGCCCGCTCCCATCGAGACCAGTTCGTCAATGGCCTGCGGCGTGACGCGGTCGTTCTCAGCCCGGAACTGGCGGACAATCTGCTCGAGGCGGGCTCGTTGCCTTCGGTTCAACGGACGCGGCAACGCTGCTGCGTACGCTGGAAGGTCTTCTCCGGATACCGATGGTTGAACGGTTGGTTCCTGGGCAGCCGGCGAAGACGTCCTGCCCCCCGCGGCATGCGCCATGGAGAGCGGAATCAGGATCACGATCAAGGCGCCCAGCGCCAGCAACAGCGCCGTGCGCGTCAACGCCGCGCGATTCCTTGTGCCATCCAGAATGGCGCGCAGGCGCCCTTCGAGGTTCGAGGGCCGCGCCATGGGGAGTCCGCTGTATGCCGCGAACCGTGCCGGCGCCGCAGATGCGGCAATCTCCAGGACTTGTTCCGCGTAATGCGCCGGTTTCGCCCCGTGATGCAGCACGATGTCGTCGCAGGCGCGCTCACGCTCCGCAATCATCTGGCGCGCGGCAATCCAGACCAGCGGGTTGAACCAGTACAGGGCGCAAGCGAAC
>DATKCT010000154.1:0-3095 GCA_035513055.1 Verrucomicrobiales bacterium
CATGGACGTCCTGGCGCCGGAGGGATACGGCGAAATCATCGGCGGCAGCCAGCGCATTCACGATCACGACCTGCTGCTGCAGCGGATTCGCGAGCACCGTCTTCCCGAAGAAGCGTTTCAATGGTACTTGGACCTGCGCAAGTACGGTTCCGTTCCCCACGCCGGCTTCGGAATGGGGATCGAACGCGTCGTCTCATGGCTCTGCAAGCTCGACCACGTCCGCGAAACGATCCCCTTCCCTCGCATGCTGTACCGAATGTATCCGTAGGGGTTCTGGGTTCTGCGATCCTCTTACTGCGATCGGTTTTCCGCTCCTTGCGCACATCGCTCTGCCCCTTCCGGGGGGCGAAAGCCCCAGAAGCCCGCAAAGCGGGCGACGTTTACCAGCCCACGGCGGGAGCCGTGGGTGTCGAGCCAACCAAACAACCTCCGAGCCCGGGAACCGGGCGACGCAATTGAACCGCGTTCACGAAACGGACCTCGACAGATCAACGCGTCCGAAGCGGCCGCGTCGCTCCGACAATTGCACTGCCTCGGCCAACTAGAGGCATCGGTTTCGTTGATAGCCCGCTTTTCTCAAACGCCTCCTACTGCGGCGCCGGATGTCGGAGCTGGCCAGCGTCGCTTAGCGCCGTCGGCCGTGCCTATTGCCGAAGAGCGGAAGCACACAAACATATCTTCCTTCAAAACGATCGCGGACGCCAGCAGCAACCGCCTGTCAGCCGGCATGCCAGCGCTCCGCGAGCAGCTCGGAAGTCTTCCTGTCAGGAAATACAACCTCCTCGAATCGGCGACCCGCATAGCACGGGGTTTTCGCCAAAAGGTCCTCGACGAGTGGGAGTGCATTCTCATCCCAAATACCGACTTCCAAGTAGTACGGAATGCTCTTGGCGAAGTCCACCAATATGCCCAGGACGGATCGGTCACTCGTCTTGCGAACGAGCACAGGCGACATGGCCTGGGTCTCCCTGGCAATCAGGTGGTCGGCGATCTCCATCCGGTTGAGCCGGGCGCCGACCAGGTCGGCCAGCCGTTTCGGGAGCGAACGCACCTCCCGGGCTGGAATCAGAATGGGGAGCAGCGACCGCGAACTTACGAGCAGAAGGAGGGGCCGGCGATCAACAACAAGTCGGTTCACATACCAATCTCCAAGAGCCGTTTCGGAGACGGCATCCCCGTTCCCGGCAGGCGGGAGGGATTTCTGCAACTTACGGGTTGGCCTGAGTATAACCATCTGCACCAAGACGAATGCCGGCTAACAAGAAGGATTGTATTCGAAGTGCCGGGAAAAGGCGCAGCTCTTCAGGGTTTCAAGTTTCAGGTTTCATGTTTCAGGTTCTGCGTTTCGGACCGGGACCGCACGGGATGGTGTTGATCGAGACGGAGCCGCCGGAGGAGATGCTCCCATCCCAATGCGTCGCCCGGTTCCCGGGCTCGGAGGTTTTTCTGCTCGATCGCAACCCACGGCTGCCGCCGTGGGCAATTTATCGTCGCCCGCTTTGCGGGCTTCTGGGGCTTTCGCCCATTTGGGGAGGACGCAGAACGCACCCGGGTGTCGCCGGATGAGCTGGGCGGCGCGGAGGCTTCGGGCGGGTCAAGCGGTCGGGGAGGGTGGCCGGGTCGTCTCAACGGACCGGACGTTCAGATCCATACAACGCTCGAACTGAATCGCCCCCGAGGGCGTTGGGTATCAACGGGTCCCGAAGCGGGCCCCGTCGCTCCGACATCCGGCGGTTCCAACCCTCCGCATCGAAATCACCGCTCCGTTCGGCGAACGGATTCAGTGGAGGGAGACGAGGGAACCCCTCGGGTTTGCGGGTGTCCAGATTGTGTCCCCAACATACTGAGCGTTTCCCCCACAGGCGTAGGGATGGACCCGTCACAGCGGTGACGACTGCTTCCGTTTTCGGGCCTTCCGACCCGGGTTTTTTAAATCAACTGGAAGGATGCTCACCGCCTGTGCCGTTTAATCCGGATCTTGCACGCAGATCCTGCTGCGGCACCAGGTAGCGGCGCGCCTGCTGCGTTGCCGCTCCTACGGTCCCGACCCGCGGCGCCCGCAACACGACCCATCAGGACTTTTACCGCGGGCTGCTGGCCAACTCAGGGTCTTGAAAACGCGTGGAGTCTCAATCGCTGATGCAGAACAAGTGGGTCTGGCTGCGAAGGAAAATCTCTCCGCCCACAATGGCCGGTGAAGAGATGAAGACGTGGCCTTCCATTTTGTTGGTGGCCAGCACCTCAAACTCCGGACCGGCCTTCACCACGATGACATCGCCTTCTTCACTGGCCAGGTAGAGCATTCCTCCGGCGCCCACCGGCGAGGCCTTGAAGTTGTATGGCCCAGGCAGACGCACTTGATGATAGTGAGGACGCCCCGTTTCGGCATCGAAGCTGCTCAGCATTCCGGAGTCGGTCAGGAAGTAAAGCGTCCCTTCGTGCAGAACCGGAGAGGCCGTATAGGAAGTGCCGCGCGACTCGCTCCAGACGATCGCCTCCGAATCGGTCAGGTCCCCTCGTCCACCCAGGCGAATCGCCATTAGGTTGGGATTTCGATGTCCGCTCATGACGATGACCATCCCTCCGTAATGGATCGGCGTGGGGATGACGTTGGTGCCCAGGCCGGCGCACTCCCAGATGACCCGGCCGGTCTCCAATTCGTAGCTGCGCACTTTGTTGGAGGCGCTGACGATGACCTGCTCCACCCCGTCGTGCGTCAGGACCACGGGCATCGCCCAAGAGCTCGCTTCGTCGCGGCTCGCTCGCCAGCGCTCGTCTCCGTTCAGCTTGTCCAGGACCACAAGAAATGAATCTCCTTCGTGGTCGAAGTTCAGGATCAACGAGTCCCCCGCCACAACCGGCGCGACCCCCTCACCGAATTGCAGGCGCATCTGCATCCGCACCCCTAGGTCCTTTTCCCACAGGAGATTCCCATCCAGATCGTAACAATAGATTCCCCGGGATCCGAAGAATGCGTATAGCCGCTGCCCGTCCGTAACGGGAGAGTTGGAGGCGAAGCTGCCGTACATCCGGTGAAACCCCTCATGGGGCGTGTCCACGGAGGCCGTGCGTCGCCAGCGGACGTCGCCGGTCCG
>DATKCT010000155.1:0-8450 GCA_035513055.1 Verrucomicrobiales bacterium
TCCTCAGATTGCTGGGCCAAAAGGCCAGCGATGGATCCGGCCGCGATGCCGGGGATCAGCACCCAACGGAGCACATGACAGGCGAGCTTGGACAAGACCATGACGCGGAGCCGGGCCCGGCTCCTTTCGATTCTTAAAAATTAAAATTTGTTTAGCAACAAACAATTTCGAGATTCTCGTACTTCCGGCTTGTCCGCGAATGTCCAGTAGATTTGGATCAACCGGACCTCAACCCCCATTTCTCATACCCTTTCTGTTGGGGCGCGCTGCACCCCATCCTGCCTTCCTTCCGCTTGCCTCGGGCTTTGAACAAGGCTGACTCACCAAACTCTGCGCCCTCGGTTGCGCGCAGCCTGGGCTGTAGGGGGTTTCGCAGCGCCTCGCGACGAAACAGTATGAGAAATGGGGGTTAATCGAGTTCCGTTTCCAGTCTGAGAAACTGACTGGCGGCGGAGTCTTGCACGGACAGGCGAGTTCGAACTTCGATGGTCTCGAAGTCTCCTTCGGGGATCCGGCTGATTTCGACGGTGTTGGGGGAATCCGTAATGGCCTGGTCTCCATAGTATTGATTGCCTCGATTCCATCGAACGAGGTCGGTGGAGTGGTCGATCCGGAATCGGACGTCGGTCCGGTCCAAGAGGCGCTGGAAACGAAGGGCGACATAACTCTTTCCATCGGGGTCTTTGTGCAGGAAGCCGCGGGCGAGGATGACCTGGTCCGGGATTTTGGCCCTGAGCCCGAAGGCGTGTTCATCCTGGTTGCGAATGCGATCTCCGTCGGGATCGGCATTGGGTCCGGACACGGTCTCGATGAGGAGAGGGTCGCTACGTTCCTCGGCGGTGAATTGGGTTTCCCTCCACAGGTCGTAGGGTTTGCGGTCGAGGCGCAGGATGCGCAGGTTGTCGAGTTGTCCGGTAAAGCCTCCGGCCTGGAGAATTCCTGAGACGGGCACACTCCAAGCGATGAGATCTCCTGGGAAATTCTCGCGATAAATGAGCTGCCGGTCGATCCAGACGCGGTATCCGGACCGGTCGACAAGCATGTGGACGGTGTGCCAAGAGCCCTTGGTGAGGAAGGGATCGAGAGCGGCGCTGAGGAGGAGGTTGCTGCGGTCGTTGGCGCGGAAGCTGGGGCTGAGGGACCAGGGGTCGCGGGCCAGGTGCATCCGGACGTTCCACCGGTATTCCAAGGTGAGGCATCGGGCGCCGGCGGTGGGGTAACCGGGGTAGGAGACGGGGAGCAGCCGTCCTTCGAGGAGGACGCCGGTGGTTTGTCCGGACTGATAGATCTGGCCTGCAGGGATGGTGACCTTGACTCCGTCGGTCACGTTGGCGACGTGGAGGGTTCCGTCCTGAACGAACGCCCCGCCGGCGAGCGTGAGGGGCAGTTGCCGGCCGGTTGAATCGGCCAAGCTGTCCTCGAAACGGTAGTCAGCCAGGAGCGTGCCTTGATTGGATGGGGGCAGCGCATCAGAAGGACGGACCGTGACCAGGCGTTCTCGGGCGGGAGCGGGGATGCCGTTGGCGTCGGTCGCGGTGTAGCGGAGTTTGTAAAGACCAGCGGTAGTGGTTTTGACCGCGCCGCTGACGCTCACGGCGATTTCCTGCCCGAGGTAATCCAGCGCGGAGGCGCCGGGATCGACGAAGACGTCTCCAACGGCCAACTCCATTTCCGGGGCCCCGCTCAAGGAGATCTCCGGAACCGGGTTGGGATTGGCGTACCGAACGGCGCGAACCGTGATCTCATCGATCCAACCGCGGAAATGGCCGATCGTTAGGGTTGCGGAGAGGAGATTGAGCCAAGGGGGGAGGTCGTCATCGATGAGTTGTGCGACCGGGACGCCGTTCAAGGAAACGCGGTATCCGGACTCATGAACGGCGATGCGGAGGTGATGCCAGGTGAAAGGGGTGATCAGGCTGGTTACCTTCGAATTGGGAAGCAGAACAACGGATTGGCTGGCGATGGCGGCCGGCGTCCAAATACCTTCGGTGAAGGAGAGGCGCGCCGCGCCGGATCCGAGGAGTTCGAGGAGCACGGAGGTCCGGTTGGCATATCCGGTGAACTCTTCCAGGTAGATCATCGCCTCGACGCTGACTTCGCTGGCGCCCGCGGCGGAGAAACCGCTGAGGGGCACCGAAGCGCCATCGGTGGATCCGTCGACCCGGAGGGCGGATCCGCCGGCGCCGGGGAAGATGAAGGTGTTGGGATCCAAGGCGGCGTTTCCTTCCAACCGGAGTGCGGGAAAGCGGTTGCGGGCCTCGTCGAGGGACGAATTAAGCGGATAATAGGCCACCACGTTGGGATCGCTGGCGGCAGCCAACGGCTGGAAATTCTCGACCCAGGTGGGCAGGCTTTGCCGGGCGTGAAACCGGTCTGCGGCATAGAGGCGTCTGCCGTCGGGAAGGACGGCTTCCGCTTCAATCCAGGATGCTCCGGCGCGGTCGGGGAAGAAGGTGAAACTGGGACCGTGATAGGGTTCGTAGCCCAGGGCTTCCCAAGTGATCCGGGCGCCGGTGAGATCGATTCCCGGCTCCAAGGTTGCGGTGATGGAATCCTCGAGGAAGGGCGCCTCGGGAACCCCGGCGATGGGCGTGGGAAGGGCCTGCCAGGGCTGATCGCGAAGCGTGGTGGCGGCAAAGCGGTAGTAGGCGACGGAGGCTTCGCGGACGAGGTCCACGATGACGAACTCGGTCGTGGTGTTCCAGGAATCCGACCAGCGGTCATAAAATGGGTAGACGGCTGGAGTCGCGTTGGGGAACATGCTGCGGGATAACATGTTGGTGCCGTCCAAGGCGGCGTAGTTCCCGAGGTAGATCGGACCGCTCTGGAGGGCGCCGATGGGAATGCCGGTGGGCGGAAGCACGGCGTGATCGACTTCGGCGAATTGGGAGACGATGACGCGTTGACGGCGCCAGCCGAGCCCGGTGACGAAAGGCATGTCCAGAGGATTGGCGCCGCAAACATAACCGGCATTGGCTTCGATGGCTTCGATGTACTTGGGATCTGGTCTCAGGAGATGAGCGACAAGGGCGTCGTAAGATTCGGACAGGGCGAAGAACCAGCCAGCCGACCCGTGAGCCTTGCTTTCTGCGGGGAAGGCCACGCCGTAGGAACTGCTCCGCGAGCGCGTCACCACGTCGTTGCCCGCGGCGACGACGGTATTTTCGACCAGGATGCGGTAATTGGGATCGAGCGCGGATTCGGGCAAGCGCCCGGTGAGAGGGGCGAAGGCATAGGTGCGCAGAGCGGCGCCATAGCCTTCGAACATCCGTCTCCAAGTCCAGCGTTTGGCGTCGCGGGAGTCCGGATTGGGCAGCCATTCCATGAGGAGATCTTGGTAAGCGCTGTCTCCCGTGAGGACGAAGAGGGCGCAAGCGGCCCAGGCCAATTCGTCGGCGTGGCCGAACGTGAGGCCATAGGCCGTGAGGGCCTGAAAGCTTCCGTCGATGCCGTGTTCGGCAAAAGCGTTTTGCAAGAAGGCCCAACCCTGCAGGGCCCGGTCGCGGTAGAGAGCGGCCCGGTCCGGGTCGATGGCTTGGAGCAGGGGAGAGGAGGCCGCTTCCGCCAGGGCGGCGGTGGCGGAGGCGGTGACCGCGGTGGTCTTGGGCCAGACCACCTGAGGATCGCCGCCGGAAGGAAAAACGCCGTGTTCGAAGGAGCGGTTGCGTGGCCAGACCTGAAAATAGAAGCCGCCGTCGTCGTCCTGCATTTTTGCCAGGAAATCGGCTTCCCAGAGGGCTTCCTGGAGCACATCGCTGATCCCGTCGCCGCTTTCCGGAATGCCGAGATTATCGAGTGCCGCGACTCCGGGCAGGGCTTCGGCGGCGAAGAGGAGGGTGTGCAGGGAAAGCGAGGCGTTGGTGGTGTATTTGCTGTAATCCCCCGCGTCCATGTGGCCTTGGCTTACGTCGACGGGACCCGGATTCACATAGGGGAAGAGCATGGTTTCTGGACTGGACAGGCGGGGAGCGATTTGATTGGGAGAGGTGGTTACCGGAGTCGTCGAATTGATGCGCCCCCAGGTGGCGGGATTGTTGGCGGCGGGCAGGGGAATCGTCGCCGGAGCGGTGTGGCCGGGAGGATCGACAAAGCGAGTAAAGGGCATCCGGTGATCGAAGCCGGAGCGCTGATGCAAGATGCCGTGGGCGTAGGTCCGGGCCAGGACTCCAGAGGCGCCCTGGCCGATCCAAAACGGGAAGGACAGTCCGAGACTGGGGATCCGAATCATGAAGTCGCCGGGTTCCTTGAAGGCCGAGAAATCCAACTCCAAGACCTCCTGATAATGGGCGGGCAGGTAGCGGAAACCGGAGTCGGGACGGAGCACGGCATTGCCGCGGAAACGGATCTCCTTGTTCGACCGGCGCACGACCTGAAACTCGATGCCCGGGGTGAGGTCGAGTTCGCCCAGCGTCCCCAGCCAGTACCCGGCGTAGGCCTTTTTGATCGCTCCCGGTTCGTAACCGGATTGGTTGACGTGAATCACGGGAGACCAACGATTCAGGACGAGGCGGCGGGAATAGTTTTGGCGTTTGGGCAGGAGCACGCTGCCCGCGTCTTCGAGTTTGACCACGGCGTTGTCCGCCAAGGGACGTTCCAACTCGAAAATGACGTGGTTGGTCATCCTGAAGGTGCTACCTTTCAAGGGGGCGAAATAGGGAGATCGCCGGTAACCGATGCGAGTGATGGCGACGGGAACATCGTCTTCGAGCACGCGAAAGCGATCCGCCGTGGGGAAAGCGGGCGTCAGCGTTCCGGTGCTTTCGTCGACCCAATCCCAGTAGGTGGGCCGGTTGGTGGGGCCCCTGCGCTCGTTGACGAGCCGGACTTCCACGACGGTTGGAGAGAGGATGAGGAATTCCCAGGCGCCGTCCGTGGGAATTTCTGCGGCGCGAGCGAAGAGTTGTTCGTAGACGCCGTTTCCAAAATTCTGCAGGATGGGCTGCCGGGAGGAGGAGGACGCCAGCCCTTGAGAAACTGCGGATGCGCAGAAGAGCCAGAAGAGCCAGAAGGCCAGGGAGCGCGGGGAGAGCTTCATCGGGCGCTTAAGTGCTTAAAGTTGCTAAACATTGTCAATTACTAGAGCATGTGGATAGCAAAACTGCCGAAGATTCTCAGTTCCGATCTCTGAATTCGAGAAGAATCTCTGATGTTGTCATGCCTGGCGTCTGTTTTAGAGGTCATTGTGACCTTGGAATGTGGCAGAGCAGGAGTTCTGGGCTGGAGAAATCACGCCCCCTACGGGGGGCGCGGCGGGTGGCCCGGGCTTGTGACCACAGCGCGGCCGATACCCTGGGACACTTGGGGCAAGTGAGCGTCGTCTAGTTCCGTAAGTCAGGGTCGGCAATGGCCACGGTGTTCCGGCCGCTGATCCAACTGGAGCGATCCTGGTCTTCGGCGACTTGGACCCACCATTCTTTGTTGGCGAAACTCCATACCTCCCATTCCTTGACCCCCTGCGAGTCGTTGTCGAGACCGGGCATCTTGCTGTCGTCAATGGTTCAGCCTGCGGGGGGGCGTCTTGGCCCAGACCATTTCGGCGAATGCTTCGTCAATGGGATCTGCGAGGACGACGCTCTCGAAATCTTCTGAGAACAGGGACTGGGCCCGCAGCGAACTGCTGGCCATGAGGAAAAGAAGAGTGAACAGGGGCCAAGCGAAATGAAAGTGCGGAATCAAGGTGGGCGGACGGGCTGGCGAGAGAAACGCTGCAAGAGCGCTTTGACCCCTAGTCGATCCGGGCGGAGATAGGAAGTCGAAAAGCGCCTTGATGAAGCTATGACGACGGACGTTGCGACTATCCTCGACCGGGCGGAGGCCATCGAGCTGTGCCAGCGGGATCTGCGTTCTTTGGGGGAAGCGTTGCCGGAGGATCCCGGGGAACTCGACGGCGTCTTCGAGCGGGCTTGCGCCCAGCGGAGAGAAGTGGCCTTCACCCATTTGGCTCTTGCGGCCTTGCATCAGGGCCGTGACGTGCGCGTGAGCCATCTCGTGGAGGGCGGAGCGCTCTTCTTGGAGATGGACCATTTCGTCCGTTGTGCGAGCCGTATGGCCGGCGAACTCAGCGAGGGGATGATCGCAGCGCTGGATCGCGGGACCATGAGTGTGGAACGTGAATTGGTGGGGATCTGTATGGCCGTTGATCGTTGGCGGATCGAGCACGCGGACGAGCCGGTCCCGCTCAAGCTGGTGGCTCACGCCCGCAAACTGGCTCGTCGATCCAGCGGCTACTACCCGGAGGCGGCCATTCATCTTTGGGTCATTCAGGGCCTGACCGGGGACGAGACGATCCGGAAACACCTCGAGGAGAATCGCCAGCATTCGCCCAAGGACCTCCCGAAAACCATTGAGTGGATCATGGGTTTCTTGCGCGGATTCATGACCGCGCCGGTGCTCTGCGCCATCCCGGAAACGCCTGGGCCGAAGGCGGCGTCGGGATACACAGTGCGGCGGGCGGCGCCCCGAATTGGCCGGAACGACGTCTGCCCTTGCGGCAGCGGCAAGAAGTATAAAAGATGTTGTCAGGCGCGCGATCAGGAGCGGCTCAAGGACTCTTCGGAGATTGCGGGAGTCACCCGAAAGGAGCTGGAAGAACGCAAGGAGGAGTTCCTTACCGTAGAACGGTTGATCGAAATGCGATCTTACGAGGTGGTCAAGCTGGATCCTCGCAAGGTTGCCGCGGGACTTTTCCCGGTTTACCTGAATCGGTTGATGATGTGTGAGGAATTGGAGAAGGTTGCCGAGATCTATGAAGTCGCCGAGTTGGGCGCGCTCGTTCCGGATCATTGGTTTGATGCGATCGAACGTTGTTGCGCGCATCGCCAATTCCGCCATCTGGCCGATCGCTTGTTTCGGGCCCGGCCGGCGAATTGTAATCCCGATGAGGCTTTGTCACTGAGCTGCCGGATCTTTCAGTTGCGCGCTGATGGCGAAGCGGCGTTGGCATTGCTGGAGGAGGCGGCGCTGGAGGCCGTCCGCGATGATGACGGCCGGTTTCACAAAGCGCTCGATGTGGCCCATGCGACGCTGTACGGAGACCTGCCGGGGTTGGGGATCTTGCTGGCGCGGGGAACCCTCCCCTTTGTCGCCGGACTGGACCGGGACATGCTAGAGGAATCGGTTCAAGAGACCAGAGCCGGCTTGGGCTTGGAGATCAATGATCCGGTGGAGGATATTTGCGACTTATTGCTGGCTCATGAGCAGTTCAACGCCGGTCCGCAGGTGACGAAAGCGGAACGGGAGAGTCAGAAACTGATTCAGAGCCACGTCGAGGAGACGCGCAAGCTGAAGAATCGGTTAGGTGAGCTAACCAAAACGTTGGAAGACAAGGAACGGACCTTGCGCCGGGCCCGGGAAGCGGAACGTAAACCCGCGAGCGCCGGGACCCCGGCGACGACGGGCGAGGCGGAGGAAACGATCCGGGAGTTGAGATCGCGGTTGCATGAAGTTCAGGACGCCCTCCACAGCCGCCACCGGGAACGCAACGCCTTGCGGCGGGAATTGGAGCAGGTGAAGTCTCAGGGGCAACAACCGGTCCAGCCGGCCGGGGGAAGGCCGCAAGCGGGCGAAGCGCAGGCCGACGAGGATGAAGAGGCGCTCTTGCTGGCCGCGGGGGAAGGGATGGAAGGGACCCAACCGCTGCGTCTCCCCGTCTTTCCCAGCCGGTTTCGCAGGACCTTGGAACATCTCCCCGCTCATGTGGGTGCGGCGGCCATGGAGATGATTGGCCGCTTGGCCGCGGGACATCCCGCCGCCTTTCACGGTGTCCGGAAGATCCGGCTGAAACCCAACCTCTTGCGCCAGAGGGTGGCGGCGTCTTATCGTCTTCTCTTCGAGGTGAACTCCGATGCATTGCAGGTCGTCGACCTGGTTCACCGGCGGGATCTCGAAGGCCGATTAAAGACCTTATGAAGCAAGACAAACTCAGCGAAGAAGAAGTAGCGCGGCTTCTGGGTGAGGTTCCAGGCTGGACCCGGAAGGATGAAGCCATCACCCGCACGGTGGAATTTCCTGCTTTCCTTGACGGCATTGGCTTTGTGAGCCGGGTGGCGGAGGAGGCTGAGCGAATGAATCACCATCCGGACATCGACATTCGTTGGAGACGGGTGCGCCTGGTGTTGAGCACTCATTCGGCCGGCGGTCTGACCGCGCTGGACTTTGATTTGGCCCGGCGGATCAATGCGCGCTGTCTGGGATCAGGAACGTGAGGGCAGCGCAGCCGGTTCCGGCTGCGCGTTGCGCACCCGCTTTTCATACCCTTTCTCCCTGGGGCGCGGGCACTCCTGCCCGCGCCTGGAGTTTGTACATTTGCGACTGGACGTGGCCCCAAACTTCAATGGAAGGAGCTTGCAGAGCCTCGGGAGAAGCCGGAGGCTTCCCAGCTTGTAGCCGGTGGTGAAGCGCAGCGACACCACCGGTCTGAGTTGCATCTCGATCCGCACCCCGGCAGGGGT
>DATKCT010000156.1:0-7568 GCA_035513055.1 Verrucomicrobiales bacterium
TGTGCCCGACCTTGCCTCGGACCTCCTTACCTCGCGAAATCGGCGTACACCAATCCTCCCGTTCCCATTTTCCTCCCGCCGCCGCCGTGAGCTGCACCCCGGGACTCAGGCGCCTGCTTGACGGCGTCTACGTTGTATACGCCGCTCTCCTATGGCGAAGGTCGTTCAATCTTGCCGTATCGAAGCCGGCGACGCGGCACTCTTGGCCCGCCAGGCCAAACGCCGGCATCTGGAAGTCTCGACCTTGAGCAGTCTCTATCTCAAAGAAAAGGCCCTCCAGGAAGAGTACCCCGGCATCGGGTTCCGGGACGGCGCCGGCGGCCGGGAGACTTACGTCCTCGGCCACAGGGTGGCGAAACCCCGTCTGCTTGCCGACGAGAACACTTCGCACAGGATGGTCTCGGCATGCCTGCGGCTCGACGCGGAGTTCCCGATCGGGCTAGTTGTCTCGCTTCCGCTCGGCTGTCGGCAAGGGGATCCCACGTCGCCTGCGGCTATCGTGGACAAGCGCGACGAAACAGAACGGAGTAGTGAAGGGTCATCCACGGCGATGAGTTTCCTGCGCTGCGCGTCCCGGGACGGGACTGACGGGACGCCGTTCGAAAACCTTGAAGGGCACGCTAATCGTCGCCGCCTCAGGATGATTGGTTTTGACTTCGACGGCGGCTCCCGCGGCCGCGGCGGCGGCGGAATCCATTCCGGCTGGAATCGTCACTTTGATGCGCACGAGGCTCGAATTTGCCATAGGCGGGCCGCCCTGCAATTGAACCGTCACGCCTTCAACTCCGGAGATTTCGATCCCCGTGATTGTGAAATTCAAGTGTTGAGTGTCGTGGCATTGGACGGTGAGGACGCGTTCCTGGGGATGGGCGAGAGGAGCCTGAGGAAGCGTCAGGTCGCGCGGAATGACTTCAACTGCGTTTGCGATCCGGGCGTAGAGCGGGATGCTGAGTTTGTGGAGGCGGGGATGGTTGAGGGGCAGAGTGAGTTCTCCCTGCGCGACGATCTGGAATTCGGGCGGAGTGAAGGCGACGGTGAGTCTATAACTGCGGCCCGGTTCGACGGGCTCGAGCTGGGCGGTAAACGCGGGATGCGAGGAAACTGGCGCTCCAATGTCCAGAGGTTGAGCGTCGGTGACGGTCACCTCGAGGGTTTTCTGCGGGGCGGGTTTTCCTTTGAGGACGGTTCCGAAATTCACAGACGAGGGCTGGAGACGAACCGGCAACCCGATATGCGCTGTGACGCTGACCTTCGTGACTCCGTTTACCGCATTCACGGCATTGGACATCACGTCGATGGTCTTGGTGACATTACCCATGAAGCGCGCGGTATCGAGTTGCACAGAGAAGGACCCCGCGGCTCCGGGGGGAACCGGTTGATCCCAGCCTGCGACCGCCGTGCAGCCGCAGGCCGGTTTGATCTGCGTAATTTGGAGGGTGGCGTCGCCGGTATTGCGATAACGGAAAGCTCCGCGCGCGGTTTCGCCGCGGACGGTTTCGGGAAGGTCGAGCGCCGTTGTGACGAACTCGATCTTGGGTCCGGAAGTCCGGGACGTCGACGCCGGAATTGGAAACGGAGACGGGGGGATTGCGGCGAGGGGAGTCACGGGTCCAGCGGGACCTCCGGCGGCAGCCTCGGCGATCAAGGCACGAATCGTTTCAGCCCGGGGTTCGCCGCTGAGGATTTGTGCTCCGATCATGAGCTGAGGCAGCGTCGCGACCTTCAACGTGGCTTCGTTTGCGGCCGTGAGCTGTCTGCCGAGTTCAAGCGCGGCTTCCACTGCGGGCGCGTGGTTCCAAGCGATCTCGTAAAAGCGCCCTCCGAAGCTGGTGTTCACTTCATTCAAAACCTTCTTCGGATCTGGATCCGTTTTCCCAGAGATGAGGGAAGTGGTGAACCGCTCGAAAACGTTAGAATTCTCCTTCCATGCCGTAAGGAGGACGCGGTGAAGTAAAGCCGCTTCGGAATCGCGGTAGGCGGGGACCACCACAAACGCGGCCCGTTCCGGATCATCGATCGCGATTTCTTCAAGGAGCAAATGGAGCTGGCGGCAATGCGGGCAGGTGAAATCTGCTAGAAGCACTCCGAGAACTTCGGCTTCGGGCGATCCGATGAGGGGAAAGTCGGCCGGGCTGAACCGGACTGATCCTTCGTGGAGCGAGAGGAGTGATCCTGAGCGGGCGACGCCGTTTTCGTCGAGATTCGCGGTGAGCACGCGTTCGGGCGGGTGGTCCGTTGTTTGGAGCACGGCGAACGCGCCGACAGCGAGGATGGGCAGGAGGATTGCAGGGCGGAGAAGAGAAAAGGGAGCAGTCGCCTTTATACTTACGATCAGCGGCAGCACCGGCTGGCGCTTTGATTCCCTTGGGCAGAAGCAGGGAACCTGCAACGGCGAGGGTGTGTGTGGCGATGCACCACGGGCAGAAAACGTGGAGGATAAAGGCTTGCACAGCGGTAAACCACAGGGCTCCGGCGACGACGGCGGTCGTTCCCGCTGCGAGGAGCGAGCGGTCGAAGCTGGTTGTCCGCCGAAGCGATGCGAGACCCAGAAGGGCGAGACCAGCATAGAGAATGGCTCCGGGCACGCTGACTGGAATGCCGAAAAACTGACCCCAGCGCCCGGCTAAGACGGAATGGCAGGCAGCTTGTTCGGAGCACCCGGGCACGGCGGAGCCCTTCCAGGAATGCCAGGCGAGGAACGTGGAGACGCCCGCAGCGGCGATGAGGAGGGCGATTCCCAGGAGGCGCGCCGGGCGAGGTTTGGCTGCTGGCTCCGGAGGAGCTGCGCCAGCCGGTTTTTTGCGTGGGCGCGACATGGTGAGGCGGGATCAAGCGGCTGAAGAGACAGAATGTCCCCGGACAACGCTCGTTTTCCCTCGCGAGTTAGGGCATGCGGCGGAGCCTTGCCGCTTCGCATGCTGATGCTGCCTGAAAAGCGCCAAACGCCGTAAGCGGCGTAAGATTTCCCTTGCTCCGCCGTATGATTTAGGCTGAGGTAAATGGAAATGAGCCGCCATGCCCCATCCGCGTCCCTTCCTCCCCCTGAACCCCCACCAACCCTCGCCTCTGGGCAGACGGGAAGGCCAGGCTTTGAGAAGCAGATTCCTAGCAGTTGGATCATATCATTCACGTGGTGCTCGGACTGTTATTCCTGACCTGCGGATTTACGACGAAGGCTGAAGCAGCAACAACAAACGAAGCCTAAACGCTTGCCTATCTTGGCGATTGACCACGAGCGACGCACGGCGCCGGCAGAAAAGATCCGGGACAGGACCCGGCCGGTCAGCGAAATGCCGCCAGTGAGGGCGTTGCTGACGCCTCGAGAGTAGCAAAACCTGATGGCCTATTTGAATAACCTTGGTTAGGAGAACATATGAAAAGAGACCCTGATGCCGTAAGCAGAACCTATCGTCATTGGAATTGGGGCTGGGCAGCGGCGACCTTGATTTTCTCGTTTGTGGGGGCCAACCTGGAGGCGCAAACCACCTACACGTGGGCAGGCGCAGGTCCTCAGCCCTGGGGGGTAGACGCCCATTGGAATCCGCCCGGTATCCCGGGGCCCGGCGATACGGCGATCGTTGCTTCCGGCAATGTGATTGTGGATACCGATATCGAGGTGGCGCGCGTGGAACATGGGGCATCCCTCGACTGCGCGAACGTGTTGACGGTCACCGATGGTTATGTGTGGACGGGCGGACATCTGGAGGGTGTGGGACGCTTGGAGATTGGTGAGGAAGCAGTGCTGGAAATTACCGGTGACGCGGGCAAGATGCTGATGAACTGCACTATCCGCAACGGGGGAACGGCGGTGTGGGATGGGGGCGCGATCCACAGCGGTCAAGGGGCGGTGATTGAGAACTTGGAAGGAGGAATCTTTTCGGCGCGAGCCAACGCGAGCTTTCAACACAATCTTGGGGGACAGAGGCCGGAGATTCGCAATGCAGGAAATTTCATCGGGGAGACGGCTGAGGGCGAAGCGTCTCATGTGAGCGTCGCATTCCACAACGGGGCGACTGGCAGCGTCATGGTGCTGAGCGGAGGGCTGCGCTTGAGCAACGGCGGCATCAGCACCGGGGGGTCTTGGGAGGTTGCTGCGGGAACCCAATTGGATTTCGACGGAGGAGATCACGCGATCATGTTGACCGGAACAGGGATGACAGGGGAAGGCACGGTGCGTTTTACCAAAGGGAATACCGTATTGAGCGGGGATGGTCCTTATGAGGTGGGCGCCACGCATATTGCGGGAGGAACGGCCGCGTTCGACTTGGCCGCAAACACGGGCGACGTCCTCCATTCGAGCGGGACATTGGGAGGTTCAGGCTCGTTGCGGGTGGATGGGCAGTACACTTGGAGCGGAGGAACGATGGACGGAAGTGGAGCCGTAGAGATCCCGGAGGAGGGGGGGTTGGCGATCACGGGCGGCGTCGACAAAAGGCTGAGAGGATACACGCTTCGCAACGGAGGAACGGCGGTGTGGGATGGGGGCGCGATCCACAGCGGTCAAGGGGCGGTGATTGAGAACTTGGAAGGGGCGGTCTTCACGGCACGGGCGGATAATGCATTCTCTCACAACTTGGGGGGACAAAGACCGGTGTTGATGAATGCCGGCGAAGTTGTCATCGATCTGCCCGCCATGGAGGGATCGGTCCGCATCCATGTGGATTATACTCAGAGCGGAGGCACGACCGTGTTGAGGAACTCCATTCTCGATGTGTCGAGTGGTGTTCACATCGCCGAGGGTGCTTTGTCAGGCTCTGGAAGACTCATGGGGGATCTTACTTTGAGCGGCGGCCGGCTCATTCCAGGTTCCGCGGGCGAGACTGGCAAATTGATTATCGACGGAGACCTTGAACTGGGGGCCGAGGCCGCGCTGCATGTCGACGTTTGTCAGTTGGGAGATACGCCTTCGCATGATGAAATCGTCGTTGCGGGGACGGCCACGCTGTCGGGCGCGCTCGTCGGAGCGGCAGTTCCGGACTGCATGCCTCAACCCGGAGACCGCTTTTCGGTATTGACGGCGGAAGAGCTCGAGGGCGCCATCACCGATTTTACGGGAGGGCCTGCGGGTGCGGGATACTTTCTGGATTGGAGTATCCGGCAGAGTTCCCTGGATGTGGTGGTGATCAACCCCGCTCCCAGTTACGCCGTGGGCGCTCATTGTGAGGACGGCCGGATGGCGTTTACGCTCAAGGGAATCGCGGGCCTGACCTACGCCGTGCAAACGACCACGCATTTAAGTGATCCAGACAGTTGGACGGTTATATTTACCGGCGTTATGCCGGGGAGCCGGTTGCTTGACTTCGTCGATGACGCCATGATCGAAGCCGAGGAAGAGCGATACTATCGAGGGATCTATTTGCCGTGAGGTATGCATGAAGCGTTCATCCTTGTGCCCACTGGAACTCCAACACTGCAACCGGCTCGCGAAGGATGCCTGCGCTGCGCCGCAACCCTTCCTGTTCGGCGATGATCTGATATGCCGCCCGCCGGACATTCTCGGGCTTCTGCCAAAACGAGTCGCTACACCACGAGCGTTGAGTTCACGAGCGATGGCGCCGATGCTCCAGAGTTCCTCAGTGTATTGACGGTAAATCTCCCGGACGGTTTCCGCTTCCGCTTCGACCACTGCATAGTAAGCGTCCAACCGTTCTCGTGGGGTTCGACCGGGCCAGCATCCCACACCACGCCGGCGCCTTGACGCGTGGGGGGGTGGGGCACGCAGGGGTGATCCTGCGTGTTCTAGCATCCTCCGCTGTGTGCCCTGGCCGGTCTGGCGGACCACCCACTCTGCAGCGTCTTCCGGACTTCGAAGGGGCCACTGGTGCATTAACAATTGGTAATAACTCTCCCCGAAGCCCGGCTGGTTCTCCAGTAACTCTCCGGCGTCAGCCGGGTTTCGGTGGACCATACCCGAAAAAATCGCCTTCCGGTACTGTTCCTGAACCTGTTCTTCCAGACCGGCCACCCATTGAAGTCCTCTCTCGGGATCGCGCCGGCCAAATTCGCCGGCCACGGCCGTCGTTAGTTGCTCCCGTAAAGGGAAGTCTTCCTCACCGGACACCAGACCTAATACGCTCGCAAAATCCTTCGCGATCCAGACACGAGTCAGCCTGTGGATCGCCAAAGATTTCTCTTCCGAATCCTCCGGCAAGCTCGCCAGCCACCGGGCGATACCCGGATAATCGTCCGAGGACTCAAACCACGCGGCGCCAAACTTCGCAATGGCAGCCTCGCGGAGCCGCGGCGAATCGAATTCCGCAAACAGTTCGATCCTCAGCTCGGGATTGGAATGACCCAAGGCCTCGAATAAGGCTATTATGGCGAGGATTTTGCCGGTTCCATCTCTTTGCCCGAGCACCCACTCCCAGGCGCCGGACAAATCCGATTCCGCCCACCCCACCATCAAAGCCGCGGCCAACTCAGCGCGAAGGAGCGGTTGATCCAGTTCCTCCCAGGCGGCCAAGGCTTCCTCCGGCGCATGCCTGGCCCAGGCCGTGATCGCCGCGGCGTAAGCCTCCTTGACTCTCGTTTGCGGAACGCCTTTCGTCAGATCCATCGCCCGTCCTGGATCGACGGAGCCCAAATAGCCGAATACGGCTCCATAGAGGCGGGAAACCAGCCGCTGATCAGTCAAATCCAGCTTAGCCAAGACCGCCAGGGCCTCGTCAGGATCTTCTCGGATCCAGTCGCGAAAGAGCAGGGACAACCGTATGTCGAAATCCCATGCGGACGTGTTGTCTAACGCCTCTCGCAAACGCTCCTTATGCGAAACCCCGCCCTCCATGGCCGCCCCCGGCCCCTCGAGCATCGTCATCGCCGCATCGGGTGCTTCCCTGGCCGCATCCGTCCCGCCGCTCCCACCCGGTCCCGGCCCAAACCGAAGGACCGCGGCCATGGCCAGGGCTCCCAAGCAGAATCCCAAAAGAATTCGCCGCCAATGCGACCGTAACCGTGCTTCGAATTTCACCCTGCCTCAGGGTATCCTGAAACCTGGATTTCTCATGCATTTTCGTCGCGCTTGACCTGCCCTGCGACGCCGGCAAGACCCTCGACTTCGCAGGACGTGCAGGAGTGCGTCCCTCCAAGCAAGGGGGAATGCGCTTCCTGCCTTCCCCTTCGCGAGAACTCCTGATCTCGAGGAGTTTGGATAAGCCGGGAAACTATGTGGCGCGGGCACGGATCACGGCGACGCCACGGACGTGCACATGCCCGTAGACCGGGACACGGGCCAGCCCCGCGGCTTCGCCTTCGAGAAACTCCGTTAAAGATTTACGATGCCAGTTCGGCAGTTCGCCATCGGCCAGCGCAAGAAGCTCATCCAAGGAGAGCGGGGTTTGCCTCCCGCTCGCACTGTCTCTATCGGAAAGTTTCTTAGTTACCTCCGCGCTTCGATTCTTCTGAAAAATCTATCACCATCCCATTGCTCACCTCTTCGAACCGGTCCACGAAAGATTGAATGGGCTCTTGACAGCCAATCTGATGCATACATGTCTCGGTTAACTGTTCTCATTTCTGCTAGTATTGCCACAGAATGACGTTCCAGGATACAAGAGAGTGCTCGCTCGGTC
>DATKCT010000157.1:0-37469 GCA_035513055.1 Verrucomicrobiales bacterium
CTCGCCCTCCTTCCCCCCGCCGCCGCGGCGCCGAAACACCAGCCCGCGAATCTTTTCCTCTGGCGCCGGAGGCGTCGCCAGCGACACCACCACCGTCAACACCAACGCCGTGAGGAACGCCCACACGGAAAAGTACAGAAAAGGATCCGCGATCTGGAACAAAGGTTCCCAGCCCAAAGCCGCACTAACTTTCTCCGAACTCAAAGTGAACAGGCCCACCGCGCAAAACACTCCTCCGAGGAATCCGGTCATGGCGCCGGTTCCATTCGCCCGTGGCCACAGCAATCCCGTGATCAGCAGCGCCAGCGCCGGTCCCTGAAAGAAGGCCATCAGCGTCTGAAATACCGCGTAGATCCCTCCGCCCTCCAGTCGTTCCAATACAAACGCGAAACCCACCGCCCACAGAAGCAGCGCAAAGGTCACCGTCCGCCCCACTCCCAGCAACGCCTGATCCGTCGTCGTTTTCCGCCAAAAACGCGCGTAAAAATCCTTGGTCACAATCGCCGCTGCCGCGTTCAAATACGAATCCACGCTCGACATCAAGGCCGCGATGAACGCGGCGAAAAACAGCCCCCGCAACCCCGCCGGCATCAGCCGGGAAACCAGCTCCGGAAACGCCGCATCACCCTTTTCCAAATCGGGAAACAAGGCGAACGCCACCAATCCGGGCACCGCCACGACCAGTGGAATCACATTCTTCAACACCGCGCCAGAAACAAACGATGCCGTGGCATCCCGCTCCGATCGCGCCCCCAACGAACGCTGCACAATGGCCTGGTTCCCAATCCAGTATGCCGGACCCAACACAAGCGCCAAACCGAAGAACACCCCCGGCCAGGGAAACGGAGAGGGCGTGTCCACCGGCAGCAGCAACTCGACGTGCTCCGCCGCTTCCCGCGCCTCCAACCGCTCCGTCAGACCGCTCAACCCTCCCAATTCCACCAGACCGAATAGGGTCACCAGCAGACAGCCGCCGATCATCACCACACATTGCAACACGTCCGTGTAAACCACGGCGGCCAAGCCGCCCGCCAACGTGTAAAACCCGACCAAGAACGCCGTGATCAGCACGCACCACCTCGGGTCCCATCCGAAGATCCCGCGCATCATCACTCCCGAGGCATAAAGCATGATCCCGATGTTGCAGGCCATGAAAATCAGCCAACACGTGGCCAGTGCCACTCGCACCCCGGCGTGAAAGCGCCGCTCCATGTACTCGGGGATCGTGTAAACCCCGGCCCGGTAAAACACCGGCACAAAAATGAACGCCGCCACCAACATCGCCGGCACACATCCGATCCATTCGAAATTGGCCACGGCCATCCCGTGCGAATAGGCCGCGCCGCCCACCCCGACGATATCCGTGCCCCCAATGTCGGTCGCCACCAGAGAAAAACCCACCGCCCACCAAGGCAGACTTCGGCCCGCCAAAAAATACTCGCGACCCGTGTGCATCCCGCGCGCCACCCGCAATCCTATGGCCAGGGTCACCGCCAGGTAGCCCCCCAGGACCACGTAGTCAATCACTGTAAGAGACCCGGTCATAGCCCGGCGGCGCCCACCCAGGGATCTCCGCCGCGCGCAGTTTCCCGGTTCATCCTCCAATTGACAAGCCTCCCGTTTGCTTCTCCCTTCCCCGCACCGGCGCCGGTCTTGCGCATCGCCTCCGTTCCGGTCTTCCTCTTGCCCAAACCGCCATGTCCACCGTCCTGAAACGCCTCCTTACCGCCCTGACCTTCTCCGCCGTGCTTCTCGGCAGCCCAGCCGCCTTCCCTTTTCCCCAAACTGTCACCGACCCTTTCTCAGAACACAGCGTCGATTTCCGCGGCGTCCTCTACCGCCAAACCATCCGGAACGGCCGTCTCCAGCTCCTGAAGACACGCCTCACAAGCAAGGACGTCCTTCGCATCCTCGAGTTGGAACTCAACCGGGTCTTCGCTCGCGGCGCCAAACTCGTCGTCTTCGAAAGCTACCACCGCGACAACAACGGCAATTTCTCAACTTCCGTCGATGACTGGAGCTGGTGCGTGAATTCCGGCGGCGATCTCATCGATGTCACCGAATACTTCGCCTACATCCCCGCGCCCCTCGATCGGACGGCCATCTCCGAAGGCCGCCGCACCTTCGACCGCGCCCTCTACGGCGTGCACGAGGTCCTCATCGGCACGGCCCAATTCTTCTTCGAGTTCCGCGGACTTGCCGAATTCAAAGAGAGCGCTTCCAATCTGAAAATGGGAAGCACGACCGAAACCGTCGTCATCCAATCCGTGAGCATGCGCGACAGTGTGGGCGAAGCCCAAATCCAAACCCCGCGACAGATCTTCCCGATGACGGGCAGTTTCTCCATCAGCCGCGGACAGATCCGGCGGCCATCATAACTGGCGTCCTGCCTCTGGTGGAGGGACGGGCTCCCGCACGTCCTGCCCGTGGGAGTGAGCCTACTTCCCAAGCGCGTTGCGCACCTCGACGCGCTTCTTCCGCACCAAAATTTTTCCCATAAGCCTTCCGGGCACTATAGCGATCCGTGGAACGATCAGACTGCTCCAAAAACCAGACGCCTCCTGCAATGTAACGTCCCACCAGATGATCAAGCGGATTCCTCGCGGGCGTTCTCTGTAACGGCCTGGAAGCTGGAGAAACCGTGGTATTCTTTTTTTTGGCGCATTCTTTCTTCGTGACGGACCCGCCGCGTTCTGATTATCCTCCCTGCCATGCGTCCGCATTTCTCAGACCATCGCATTTCTGCGGCGGCGCCGCGCGCCATTCAGCCTGCTTCTGCTCGCCCAGGGGTTCGCACTAAGGGGTTCGCAGCGCCACGCGACGGAACAGCATGAGAAACGCGGCCCTGAGCAGGGATAGAAAACCGCTTTAGACCATAACTCATTAAGATTGTGATCAACCCTTTCAAGATTCTCGGGATCATCGACTCGCTCCTCATCCCGATCCAGCGGGCCATCAGCGCAGTTCTCCCCGACTTCGTCGAGGCTTCGCTCGACGACCCGGCCACCCGGCAGCGCCTGGTGGAGGCTGCGGACGACGCCCTCATCTCGAGCCATCCGGAAGCTCGCCTCGTTCCGGAACCGGCCCGGAGACGCCTCATCGCGAAGTTTGTCGATATCCTCCTCGACGACATCGCCCTGCCGGATTGAGTGATCTCTTCTTATTCTCGAGGACTCCTTACTCTTTGCGCGGCGCTTTGGCATCCAGTTCCTCCAACCGAAAGCGGACGCTCACAATGAAGGGTTCTTCGCCTTCCACCCAGTGTCCATAGGTGGTTGTAACGAAGGTACCGTCCGGCAACACCTCCACGCCGGGATAAGCGCAATCCCGGGCCTTGGTGTTGTCCATCAACCGAACCCGGTATTGCCCTTCGCTCCCCGTCGCCAAGTCTTCGTAGCGTCCCACCCAACCTGCCCAATCCCCTGCCGTGGGCGATTCCAGAGCCGTGTCGCGGAAACTGAGGAAGAGCCGCCCATCCGGTCCGTAGCGGCCGGTGTGGCGGTCGCCGGTCAAGGCGCCGGGCAACTCCTTGGGACCGGTCCAAGTCTTCCCTTCATCATTCGAGAAAATGATGTGCGAATTCGCCATCCGGCGGTTTTCACGAAGCAATGCCGCTAACTGAACCCCGTCCGGAGAGCGAATCACCCCGGGTTCGCACAAATGCAGGCCGGTTCCCCGCCAGATGGCCTCAGGCAATGACCAGGTCAACCCTCCGTCCGTCGAGCGCGTTTGATAGAGGGTGAACTCGACGGGATCCTTCTGGCGATTCTCCGCCGCAAAATAGCGGCCGTCGTCGTGGAACATAGCCAGGTAGGATCCGGGGCCCGTGCGAAGTTCCACCACACTGCCCATCACCACGATGCCTCCCCAGTCGCCGGCCGGGCGCAACGGACTCCATTGTTTGCCGTCATCCTCCGAAACCGCCAATCGCGCCGGATACAATCCGGACCAAAGAATCAGCCGCTTCTTTCCCTGGGCATCGAGGACGCGGTGCAAGGTGGGCGTCTCTAAGGAAGTCGACCAGTTATCCGGAACGGGAAGCCTCTCGCTCCAAGTCAACCCGCCGTCGACGCTCCGCTTGTAAACGATGGCGCCCCGGCCGTGCCCTTTGGGATAGACCGTCAACAGCGTCTTTCCATCCTCCAACAGCACCGTCGCCGGATGACCCAAGTACTGTCCCGGCTCGCGATCCACGACGATCTGGCGCTGCGTCTCTCCGGCCAGATCGATCAACGGAATGCTGAATCCGCGCGGCGCATCCGCCCTCAACTCGGCCGCTGGGACTAACGCAATCCCTAAAGCGGCTCCAGAGATCAGGCCGGCCCTGGGTAAAGACGCTCTCAGTCGTATCTTCATACTCAATGCTCGACCTCCAGGGGGCGTTCCTCAACTTTATCCGGGCCGAACCATGAGAAAAAGCCCAGCGCCTCGAGCCGGTGGCGCAGCTCTGCAACACTCCCCACGGCGGGACCGGCCAGGGGAAGCCGCGACGGTCCGCATTCCAAGCCGCACAACGCCATCATCGCCTTCATCCCGCTTCGCCCGCAGGTTTTCAGAATGACATCGATCATAGACGCGGCCAGATCCTGGCAATGCCGCGCCTCCTCGAGATCCCCCCTCGCGAAAGCCGCGATCATCTTCAGGTACAAGGGAGCGGCGAAGTTGTAGGTCGATCCGACCGCCCCATGCACTCCTGTCGCAAGGGCCCCCAGCAGACTCTCATCGCAACCATACAGGATCTCGAAATCTCCTGGGACCCGCAGGCAGGCCGCCGCCGAAGCGAGATCGGGATGAGAATGCTTCAAGCCGGCAAACTTCGGAATGCGGCTTCGGGCTCGCCGCAGCAATTGCGCGGCATCGATCTCCACCCCCGTCAGCGCCGGAATGTGATAATAAAAAAAAGGAGTGTCCGGCGCCGCCGCCGCCACCGCTTCGCAGCAGTCCAAAACTTCGCCCACCGTCCGCGGGCGGAAATAGGAGGGCGGAGTCGCGGAAATCGCATCCACACCCAACGATTCCGCGTGCCGGGCCAGGCGAGCGGCGTCCCTGAGGCAATCGTGCCCAGCCTGAACCATGGTGCGCAGCCGGCCAGAGCATGCGTGCGCGTAGGCCTCCGCCGTTTCCATACGTTCTTCCACCGTCATCGACATGCCTTCTCCGGTGCTCCCGCAAACGAATACTCCTCGAACGCCATGTGCTTCGAGCCGGTCCACCAGCCCGGGAACGCTCTTGAGCCGGAGCGACCCATCCGGGCCCATCGGGGTAAACACCGCCGCGATCAACCCTGCAAAACCCACATCACTCATGCTGCGAAAGGCCAATCCTCACCCAACCTCGCTGGTTACGGAAGGCGAATCTTTCCCAGCGCCAAGTCCGATCCCCATTTCCTCTCCGTCATTGTTCCTCGGGCTTCTCCCGGGCTGCCTCAAAATCCAGCGCAGCGCCTTCCGCCTTCGCCTGAAACTTTCTGAACCCCTCGGTCTCGTGCCGATAGAAACCATCTTCTCGCATTTCCACGATGAGGGCTTCCAGACCCGGGGATTGAGCGATGAGTTCGACGCCTCGAACCGCGCCGAGCACACTGACGGCGGTGGCGTAGCTGTCGCTCGTCGTTGCGTCCGGAGCCACCACTGTCACTCCGATCCGGTCTCGCAGACCCAGACCCGTCCGGGGATCGATGATGTGCGAATACCGGACCCCGTCGATTTCGACAAACTGCCATTGATCGCCCGAGGTCGAGACCGCCGCCCGTTTCAGCAACAACGTGTCCGCCCTCTGTCCGTCCTCCGCATCGATCGACGCTACTCCGACACGCCAACCCTCCCGATCCGGCGGTGGATCCCCGACGGCGATATCTCCGCTGGCGGCGACCAACGCCGACGAAAAGCCGTTCGCTTTGAGCGCGCCCAAGGCGGCGTCCGCGGCATAGCCCTTGGCGATCCCCCCAAGATCCAACCGCATTCCGGCCGCCGCCAGCGTCCCGGTCCGGGAAGCCCGGTTCAAGCTCAACTTCTCGTAGCCGCTGCTCAAGCCCATCTCCGCCAGCGCCACGGGATCCGGAAGCTCGGCCCGGCGCATGGCTCGCCTCCAATGCCGCGAGTAGTTTCCCACCGTCACATCAAACGCCCCAGCCGTTGTCTCCGACAAACCCTGCGCCCGTTCCAGCACTGCGAACAAATCCTCACTCAACAACACTGCTTCACCGGCAGGGGCCCGGCAGAATCTCATGATTTCACTATCTGAATCATAATCGCTCATCGATCCCTCCAAGTCCGCTACCCGGTCAAAGGCCTTCCGAACCGCCGCTTCCGCTTCCCGGCGATCGTCGCCATACACAACGATCCGAAACCGGGTTCCCATGTGGGGCTCGACGAATTCATGCCGAAACAGGACGCTCCGGACATCCGGCTCCTCCGCGGCTGCCTGCACCGCGACGGGCGCGCGCCCACAACCCAAATGGCACAAAGCCGGCAACGCCGTCGCCGCCGCGACCGCCGCCCAAGATGCCATAGCCCGCCACCCTGCCCTTCTCATTGCGTCAGCGTCACTCCGCGGGAGGCTCTGTGCAACCTCGCCCGGCGCGCTCTCTGCGCCGGCGGCTGGGCCTTCAGCCGGCGCTTTTCCACCTCCATTTCTGCGGAAACGCGGAACTCCAAATGCCTCCCAACGCGCCCTCAACCTGTTCGTTGTTCCGCTTTTTAGGGCCTGTTGATTCATTCAGTGATTCCGCGCGGGTCTTATTGGGAGGGTTGGCGCGACGCGAGGAGGGCGCCAATTGAAATCCGTAACCGGCCGAGTCGCGTCTCCGGCTTTTCGGCTGGCCGCCTCTGATCCGGTTTCCCTGAGCCCGAATCCGGTTTAATCTGCCGGACCCCTCGCAAACCGATGCCAATGCCGCACTCCTCGCATGCGAAGCGCACCGTGGGCTTCATCGGCCTTGGCGTCATGGGGAGCAGCATGGCCCAGCACCTGCTCGACGCCGGTTGCCGCCTGCGCGTTCACACCCGCACCGCCGCCCGCGCACAAGCTTTCCTCGACCAAGGCGCCGTCTGGTGCGCCACTCCAAGCCAGACCGCTCAAGGATCCGAAGCGGTCATTTCCATCGTCGGATTTCCCGCCGACGTCGAAGAGATCTATCTGGGAGAAAACGGCATCCTCGCCCAGGCGGCGCCGGATACGCTGCTGATCGACATGACGACTTCCAGCCCAACTCTCGCCCGCCGGATCGCCGAGGAAGCCGCCTCGCGACACTGTCATGCCTTGGATGCCCCAGTCTCCGGAGGCGACATCGGCGCCCGCGAAGCCCGCCTCTCGATCATGGCCGGCGGAACAGTCGAGGCCTTCGAACGCGCCTATCCCCTCCTCCAGCTCATGGGAAGCAACATCGTCCGCCAAGGTCCGGCCGGGTCCGGTCAACACACGAAAATGGCCAACCAAATCGCCATCGCCGCCGTGATGCTCGGAGTCTGCGAATCCATGGCTTACGCGAGCCGCGCCGGACTCGATCCCGCCGCCGTCCTCCGGTCCATCTCCGGCGGCGCCGCGGGAAGCTGGTCGCTCAGCAACCTGGCGCCTCGCATCCTCGCCGGCGATTTCGCGCCCGGCTTTTACGTGAAACACTTTCTCAAAGACATGCGGATCGCGCTCGACTCCGCCGCCGAACTCGGTCTCGAAACTCCCGGCCTCGCTCTGGCCTATCAGATGTATGAGCGTCTTTCCCAGTTTCCAGGAGGAGCGGAACTCGGGACGCAAGGGCTCTATCATCTCTACGCGAAACAGCCGGCTGCTCCTGACCCGGCCGCGTCCAGTGAAAAATGACGTCATTCACAGCTCGCGATTCCCCTTTTCTCCCCACCTGCTTCCCTCACCCATGCCCAGCGAATTCAACCAACCCCATTTTCCGGCGCCCCGGCTCCTGTCACACGCGCTCCGCATTCTCCCGGCCGCGTCGGCGCTCGTTTTGCCGTTTTTCTCCCAAGCTGAACTCATCGACATCACCCGGCTCGGCCATCCCTCCCAATCCACCGAATGGAATGGCGGCCTTTATCCCGCGGGCCTCGCCGTTGACGGAAATTCCTCCACCTTTTCGCACACCGACCTCAACTCGCTCGCGAACCGGTGGGAGCTGTCCTTCGACAACCGTTATCGCGTTGTCGAGATTCGCATCACCGCCCGCGCAGACTGCTGCGGAGGTCGCCTGACCGGCAGCACGCTCCGCATCCTCGGTTCCGAAGGCCAAACCCTTCATACCGAGCCGGTCCGCGATCCTGGCCCCGGCGAAGAGTTGCGCTTTCAGCTCCCCGGAGGACTGGACGCCATCTTGATCCGGATCGGTTTCGAGGGATTTGCCTCGAATCCGGAAAGCAACCGTGTCCTCCATCTCGCCGAGGTGACCGTCCTGGCGGAAGTCCAAACAGGACCGGAGATTCTCGCCTTCAGCGCCGCCCCCGTCTTTATCGATGCTGGAGCATCCACGACTCTCCGTTGGGAGGCGCCCGGCGCGCACGAAGTCACGATCAAGCACTCTGAGGGCGTTTGGTCCCTCCCGGCCTCGGGCGAATGGGTCTATCAACCCGTGGCCAGCAGCGAGTTGATCCTGGAGGCTCGCGACGGTTCCGGTGTGACCCGGGCCACGCTGGCCGTGATCGTTGACGGTGTCCTCCTTGCGCCGGGACTCACGGAGTTCATGACCGCCAATGCTTCCTTCCTAACGGATACACAAGGCGCTTACCCCGATTGGATCGAAGTGCGCAACCCCAACCCGGTCCCGCTCTCCCTCGAGGGGTACGGTCTCACCGACGATCCGGAGGCCCCCCGGCGATGGATCTTCCCGCCCAAGACCCTTGATCCCGGCGAGTTCGCTCTCTTTTTCTCCGCCTCCGGGAGCGGTTCCGGCGCGGCACTGGACCGCTTCCCTTTCGGCCTCTCCTCGGATGCGGGATCCTACCTGGCGCTCACCAGGCCGGACGGAGAAACTCTTTCCGCCTTCCTGGATTACCCCGGGCAACACGACAACATCTCTTACGGCCTGGGTCCGGACCAGCAACCCGCGTTTTTCCTGCGCCCCACGCCAGGCGAACCTAACGAGCGCGGTATTTCAGGCTTTCTCACCAGCCCAGGCTTCTCCCGCGCCGGCAGCTTCGCCGATGCCGCCTTCGAACTCGAACTCACTACGGCCGAGGCCGGAACCGGGATCCTCTATACCGTCGATGCTTCCTGGCCTGAAGCGGGTCATCCCTCCACCCGCGTCTATGAAGCCCCTATCCGAATTCTCACTTCGACCATTGTCCGGGCGCGGACGACTTCGCCTGGATTGGCCGATTCGCCCGTCGTCAGCCATACCTATCTCTTTCTCGATCACATCCTGGACCAACCCCAGCTCCCAGAAGGCTTTCCCGCAAACTGGGGCGATGGTCCCGGCATCACGGCGCCGATGCCCGCCAAATCCGATTACGCCATGGATCCCCGCGTCGTGAATTCGGGCCCATGGACCGATGCCGCCGGAGAGAACTTTACCATGCATGATGCCCTCAGATCCATCCCCACACTCGCTTTGGGTATCGACGCCATGGAACTTTTCCACCCGGCCACGGGAATCCACGCTCAGGCGTTGCACAAAGGACGTTCTTGGGAACGCCGTATTTCCCTCGAATACTTCGATCCCGCCGGCGATCGCGGTTTCGGCGTCGATGCGGGTGTGCGCATGCAGGGAGGCTGGAACCGCCACCCGGAGAGCCTCAAAAAGTCGTTTCGCCTGTATTTCCGCAGGGATTACGGGACCGCCAAGCTTGACTTCCCGCTCTTCAGCGATTCTTCGGAGCGGCGCTTCGACTCCCTGGTGCTCCGCGCCGGAAACGGCAAAGCGTGGTCCAGCCCTTGGCGTCCCCTGACAGGCAGCACGAACAATTCCTTGGAACGTACTCAGTATCTCCGGGATCAATTCCTGCGCGACAGCCAACGCGACATGGGTCAGCCCAGTTCCCACGGGACCTTCGTCCATCTCTACATCAATGGCCTCTACTGGGGCCTTTACAACTTGGTCGAACGTATCGATGAAAACTTCGCCGTTTCCTGGTTTGGGGGCCAAAAAGAAGATTACGACGTCCTCAAATGGATCCGGGCGGAAGGCGGCATTCAAGCCAATGAAGGTTCCCTGGCGCAATGGAATCGCGCCCTCGCCGTCCTTCGTTCCAATCCCGCTTCGCTCGAGACCTGGATAGCACTTCACGATCTCATCGACCTCGCCAATCTCGCCGACTACATGCTGGTCAATTTCTATGCCGGCAACACGGATTGGCCTGACAGCAACGCCTACACGCTCGGGGCTCCTCTGCATGGCCGTCCCTTCCGTTTCTTCTGCTGGGATTCCGAGGAAACCTTGGTCAGCGTCAACGTCGACCGCACCGGCATCGGGGACGCCAACACCAGCGCCGAATTCTACTCCCGCCTCCGGGCCAACCCTGAGTTCCGCGTCCTGCTCGGCGACCGCATCGAAAAGCACTTGCGCGACGATGGCGCCCTCGCCAGCGAAGCCGCCGACCGCCGCTGGATGGGCCTCGCCGCCGTCATCGACCGCGCCATCGTGGCCGAATCCGCCCGCTGGGGCGACCTGATGCGTCCCTCCCGGCCCTACACCCGGGAGGATTGGCTCAATGAACAACAGAACATCCGCCAGAACTATCTCGGGACGGGCGGCGGCACCAGCCGGACCAGCCTAACGCTATCACATCTGCAGAGCGCCGGACTTGTTCCCCGCCTGCGCTCTCCCGTCGCCTCCATTCCGCCGGGTCAAGTTCCGCCCGGAACCACGCTCGAAGTGGGGCTGCGTTCGATCTTTGCTCCCGGAGAAGTCTACTACACCCTCGATGGAAGCGATCCCCGCCTTCCCGGCGGCGCGATTCATCCCGAGGCTCTTTCCGGAAGGATCCCCTTGTTCGTCGAGGGCGATCTGCATTTGCTGGCCCGGGTCTATCATTCCTCCGACTGGAGTCCTATCCTCGAAGCTCGCTACTATTCCGGCCGCGTTCCCCGGCCCCGCGATCTCGTCATTTCCGAGATCATGTATCACCCCGCCGGCGACGGCGCCGCCGAGTACCTGGAGCTGTTGAACACCACTTCAGACTCCCTGTTGTTGGATGGCCTTCAGTTCGACTCCGGGATTCAGTTTGTGTTTTCCAGCGGAACCGTTTTGCAGCCAGGCGCGAGGGTCCTCCTGGTTCATGACCGCCAGGCTATGGCCACGGTCTACGGCCCGGCCCTCCCAATCCTGGGCACATTCGAGGACGACACGCGCCTCTCCAACAGCGGAGAACTCGTCCGGCTCGTTTCTGCCGACGGCTCCGCCGTGCTCGATGCGGTGGATTTCGGCGACGCCGAACCATGGCCATCCGCCGCTGACGGAAAAGGTTATAGCCTGACCCGGCGCGACCCCGCGGCGGCTGGACCGGCCGCTTGGCGCCTAAGCGTCCAAGCCGGCGGATCTCCGGGAGGTTCTGATTCCGAGGTCTTCCACGGCGAACCCCTGGCCGACCGCGATAATAACGGGATCGCCGATCTTGTGGACCATGCCCTCGGCCAGGCGCCGGGCCTCCGTTTGCGATCCTGGCCCAATCCTGCGGCGGCGGGAACCGTCCACACCTTCTCCTTCCGGCGCCGTCTTGCAGCCGACGACGCGACCGTTGTTCTTGAGATCTCCGACGACAACCAAACCTGGCGTCTGGCCGGTCCGGACTGGGTCCTGCGCCATGAGGAACCCTTGGCCGATGGCGCCGTCCTCACCACCTACACACAAGAGGTCCTTGCTCCTTCGCCTTCCCTGTTCCTGCGCCTCCGCATCGCCGCCAGGCATGGAACCCGGCCTCAATCCTGACGCTCGGAATCCAGACGAGCTTGTCACTCCTTCCGCCCTGCCGGTAACGAGTTCGCCGGAGGCCACTCCTCCACAAAGGCCCGGTGCAACGCCAACTGGGCATCGTTGAATTGATCCCTTGGCACAATGAACTGCATATTCACGCGACGGGTGGAATAGTTCATACCCAACACCTCGATTCCGGCGCTGGCCAAAGCGGTTGTGGCGATCGCCAGAAAGCCTGAGTCGCCCAGATTCGATCCCAGCACAGACACGATCGCCACTTTCGCTTCCTGCACTCGCGCTTCCGGAAACTCGGCGCGAATTCGCTCCAAGCAGGCTCCGAGGTTCGGGCTCTTGGATGGCACATAATGCGTGATTGTATTGGCATTGGTGTTCTTGGCGATATAACTGACTCCAAGTTCGGCGAAAGGCCGCATCAAGCGATAGTCATAACCGCCCTGCCCCACCATCTCCGCGTCGTAGACCTCCACCGACACGATATCTTCCCGTCCGCAAATCATGTCCACAATAGGCTCGGGCTCCACAAAACCGTTCTCGATCACCGTGCCCGGATGCAGAGGATCAAAGGCGTTCTTGACCCGGATCGGGATATTGCGCTGCTGCATTTCCTTCGCCGCGCGAGAGTGGATTGCCTCCATGTTCATATCCGACATCTGATCGGCGATGTCGAAATTGGTGTTGCCGATCACTTCGACCCGGTCCAGGCCCACCAAGACTGGATCGCCCGTGCTCAAGTGATACTCTTTGTGAATGATTCCTTCTCGTGCATTTGTCAGTGCCGCGATCTTGCTGAAAGTGATTTCGCTGTAGCCCCGCTCGAAGGAACTCATAATACCCACGTCGCATTTCACGTAGCCGGTCACGATTGGCAGAGTGGTTTGCAAGTCGATGCCGCGAAAGGCGCGGAGAATCACCTCGTCGAGGGGCAGAATTTCCGTCTCCTTCCAGCGCGAAAGGTCCACAAAAAGCGCCTGAATACCCTGCGCCCGAAGAATGGCGACGGTGTTGAAGGCGCTGTGTGCTTCTCCTACCGCACTGAGCAGCTCTTGCGTCGCCGGTAAATAGTTCTCAGGATACAAATGCCCGAAAGATCGCACCCGGATGAGGTCCTGCAGACAGGTGCGGACTCCTTCCACCCGTTCGTCGACAAACTCGTCCGCTTCCTGGCGCGCCAAGCCCAGGTGCTCGAAGCGCCGGTTGTAATCCTTCAACAGGGCGCGAACACGTTCCAGCCGTTCTTCCCAGGCCGGATCCCCCTGAGCAAAACTGGCGTAGACTCCGGGCTCCCCGGTCTTCTTATCCGACAACAACGCGTTCGTCACGCCCCCATAAGCTGAGACCACGAAGATGCGCTGGTAGAGACCGGCCCCACTCCTCCCGCCGATGAGAACATTGCGCATGACCTCCTCAAAGCGGCTCATGGAGCTGCCGCCGATCTTCTCCACCGTGTGCTTGCCGCGCATGTGCCGAATCGAGCCTGAGATTGCGGATGTATTCCTCGCCCGCTTTACATCGTCCGCAAGAGACAAGCCGCCAATCGCGCGGTCCGGAGAGAGAGCGGAATGCCGGTCGCCCTTTCCCGGATCCCGTGATCCAGATCAGCCGGCTGGAAAGCGCAATAGGCCCCGGCAAGCGTGCCGCCAAGGCTCTTCCTCGCGCCGGCAAGCGCTCTGTTCTCATTGCCTCCCGTCCGCCCGTCGGCCCCGCAACACCACTGACCTGCTTGCCTGCTGGCCTCGGCGGCAAGGGTGAATCGTGCGAACCGGTCTCGACAGCGTCAGGCGCCGCCGCAATCTTCCATTCCGACATGGCTCAGAAGCATCGCCCCGTAGTCCGCTGCCCCTGGAGCGAAACCGGCCCCTGCTGCATCGCCTACCACGATGAGGAATGGGGAGTTCCCCTGCACGACGACCGCCGCCTTTTCGAGATGCTCATCCTCGAAGGGGCTCAGGCCGGACTCAGTTGGATCACCATCCTCCGCCGCCGGGAATCCTACCGCGAAGCCTTCGCACAGTTCGATCCCGGCAAGATCGCCCGGTTCACTCCGCGGACGATCGAGAGGCTCTTGCAGAATCCGGGCATCATCCGCAACCGGCTCAAAGTCCAGGCCGCGATTCAAAATGCGCGAGCGCTCCTCGCCTTGCTTGACGCCTATCCCTCGCTTGACGCCTACCTTTGGGCGTTCGTCGACGGCAGTCCCGTCCGCAATCGCTGGCGCTCCCAGGAGGAGATTCCGGCTCGCACGGAATTGTCGGACCGGCTCAGCCGCGATCTCCGCCAGCGCGGCTTCACTTTCGTCGGTCCTACCATCGTCTACGCCTTCATGCAAGCGACGGGTATGGTCAATGACCACCTAGTCTCCTGTTTCCGTTACAAGCAGATTTGCTCCTGATACGGCGCATCCGAGTCGTGTGGCGAAACGGAAGCGTCACCAACATTGCGATGACGAGTCCGCCGTCTTGTCTATCAATTCCCTACCTCGCTGATTCGCTTGGCGGAACAAGCCCGGCGGGCAACACCAACCGTTCACTACTGGACCTCACGCCAGCAACTCCTGCACGACCCGCCCATGCACATCCGTCAGGCGCATGTCCCTCCCGTCGAAAAAATAGGTCATCCGTTCGTGATCCATCCCCAGCAGATGCAACATCGTCGCGTGCAGATCGTGTATCTCCATCCTGCCCTCGATGGCGCGATATCCATACTCGTCCGTAGCTCCGTAAATGTGCCCGCCTCGCACTCCGCCGCCGGCCATCCAAATTGAGAATCCGAAGGGATTGTGGTCCCGCCCGTCGCTGCCTTGGGCGAAGGGCGTCCGGCCGAATTCACCGGCGAACACGACCAAGGTATCGTCGAGCAATCCACGGCGCCGCAAGTCCTTCAACAATCCGGCGATCGGCTGATCCACCGCCAGCGCGTTTTCCCGATGATTCTTCTCCAAGTCGCTATGGGCATCCCAACGGTCATTGCCGGGAATCTGCGGGCAGGTCAGCTCGATGAAACGCACGCCGCGCTCGACCATCCGGCGAGCCAGCAGGCACTGCGTCCCGTACAATCGGGTTTTGTCGTAGCCGGCATCAAGCCCATAAAGCCTCTTGGTCTCTTCGCTCTCGCCCGCGATGCTGACCAAGTCCGGCGCCGCCGCCTGCATGCGAAAGGCCATCTCGTAGTTGGCAATAGCTGATTCCAAAGCGTCGACCTCGCCCATTCGGTCCAACACGCCGCGGTCCAAACGCCGCAACAATCCCAGTTTACGCCGCTGCAGCGCCTCCGAAGGCTCCAGCGGACGGATATTGGCCAGCGGCGTGGCGCCCGGGCGGAACATCGTGCCCTGAAAGCTTGCCGGAAGAAAGCCGCTTCCGAAATTGTCCATGCCACCCGAAGGAATCAACCCTCCATTCAATACCACAAAAGCCGGGAGATCGCTGCACTCGCTGCCCAGCCCGTATCCGGCCCAGGCCCCCATGCTCGGCCGCCCTTGCTGCCCGAACCCGGTGTGGAGAAAGAAATTCGCCTGGTTATGCTCCGAAAAGTCCGCGACCATCGACCGGACGACGCAAAGCTCGTCGGCGCAGCTTCCGATATGCGGGAACAGATCGCTTACCGGAATCCCGCTCCGGCCATACTGCCGGAAGGACCACGGCGATCGAAGGGTCGTTCCAATATTGTCAAATTGCGTCGGCTCGATCTTGGCTTGGAAGGGCTTGCCGTGCTCGCGATCAAGGCGCGGCTTGGGATCGAAGGAGTCCACCTGCGACACTCCGCCGTCCATGTAGAGAAAAATGACGCTGCGGGCGCGGCGCCGGAAATGCGAAGCCGTTCCGCGAGCCGCGCCGAACGCCGGATTCCCCAGCAACGCCCCTAACGCCACCGCTCCGAAACCTCCGGCACAACGCGCTAACATCTCACGCCGCGTCCATGGGTTCGCTCTGTATCGTCCGCAATGCATCGGCGCCTTTCTCCCCTTTCAATTCACATAAATAAACTCTTTCACATTGAACCAAGTGTGACAAAGGGCGCTCCAAGCGTCTTCCGCCTCCGCAGCCTCCGTTCCGACGCCCAAATCGTTCAAAAACAGCACAGCTTCCCGCAGCTCCCAATCCTCCGGCGCGCGTCCGAAGGCCTCGCCGTAGGCCTGGCCGACCCTCTCCGCGGCGGTCCGGTTCGAAACGCTCAGCAGCCGCCTGGCCCACAACCGGGCCTGCTCATGGACGAAAGGGCTGTTCAAGAGGATCAATGGTTGCGCTGGAGAATTCGACACGTTTCGCTTGCCGATAGCCGTGAAGGGAGTCGGCCTGTCGAAAGCGGCCAGCAGGGCGTCCGGATGATTGCGCCGAGCTTCCACATACACGCTCCTCCGTCCACCGCCGTCCACCGGACCATCGCGGCCTGGACTCCGGTTGGTCCGCATAAACTCCGGGATATGCACCGGCACACCCGGTCCTCCCACGCTCCGGTCCAGTCTTCCGGACACAGCCAGGACCGTATCCCGGATGGCTTCCCCTTCTAACCGGCGAATGGGCATCCGGTGCACCAGCAGATTCGCCGGATCGACTCGCTCCTTCTCCGGCGCCGGCCTGCTGGACTGCCGGTAGGCGCTCGACAGAACGATCTGCCGGATGACGTGCTTGACCGACCAACCGTGACTTATGAAATCCGACGCCAACCAATCCAAGAGTTCCGGGTGAGTCGGAAGTGCGCCGGTGGCCCCGAAGTTATCCACCGTCTCGACCAGGCCCCGCCCGAACAGATGATGCCAGACCCGGTTCACCAGCACCCGCGCCGTGAGGGGATTCTCCGGCGACGCCAATTGCCGGGCCAACTCCAGTCTTCCGCTTCCTGGCCCGGTCGCCGGCGCCGTCTTGCCGCCTAACGCTTCGAGAAAACGGCGCGGCGCCGGCGCCGCCGCGACGTTGCGATGATTGCCCCGCACATGCACCGGTTCATTCTCGGCGCTGCCGTCGATCAAAGCCAAAGCCGCCACCGGAGCCGGAATGCGATCCTCGATTCGGCGGCGCGCTTCGGAGAACAATCCCGCCGCCTCCGCGAAGGCGCCGCCGGGCTCGACCGGTCCGAACAACTCCCGGTTCGCAAGAAACCAGTTCAACTCTCGCAGAACCGCGCCCTTGGTAGATCCCTCCCTCCAATTCCGCACCGTCCGGCGCCAGGCGCCCATCAGATGCTGTGCGGCATCCTCCGGTTGAGCGCACAGCTCCGCGTCTCCGTCCCAAACGCCCTCCGCCTCCGTGTCGACCGGTTCATCCGCAGCAAACAGCGCGGCGCTCAAGGCAAAGCCGGGGCCTGGGGTAAACTCAAGATGCGCCCGGTGTCCAATATACGCACGCAGGTCGTGCGAAACCCACTGAAAGCCCGGTCCCGCCGGCTCCAACTGTTTTTTCAATCCCTGACTGTGCAAGGGACCTTCGCAGACCCGATGCGAATCGACGGCAACAAACATCCGTCCTTCCCCGGCATAACGCAGCCAGATGCGGTCTGAACTCACCTCGAAAGTCTTCGTCCGCAGCATCCCGCTGAACTTTCCCGATAGCAGGTCCGCCTCGGCGGCCGGGCTTTCCACGATCCGCGCCAGTGGCCAACCCGGATCCTCCCCCAAAATCCACTCGCCTGCCCGCGCCGGTCCCTCTCCAAAACGGCGCCCCGCCGCAATCCAGTCGCCCGGCGCAGGTCTGGAATAATCGACGATCACGTCGCGGGCGAGATCGAAGGGCAACTCTTCCCGCACGTAATTCCGCTCACCGTTTTCCATGGTCCGAACCACCGTCACCGGTTCGCGGACCCGGCGCAGCGCTTCCCGGCGGTCCTCGACCTGGCGCCTGGCCTTTTCCCAAGCGGCCGCCCAGGTCATCGCATGCTCCGCTGCAAAACCGGCCGCGACCGCAAAGAGATGCAAGGGATGTCCGGCATCGTCCGCCGCTCGTTCCAGCGCCTCGCGCCAGACGCCGGCCAAGCCCTCTTCGGGCTCTGTCAGTCCATTCGGCATACCGCTCCTTTCGCGAAGGGCGGCGACGGCGGCTTGCTCCGCGTTAGCGAGACCCTTCTCCATGTCCTCCGCCAAAGGCCCACGCAGTGCTTCCTCCATTTCCGCCTTCCATCTCCGCAAGTCCTGCGCCGCCTCCTCCTGGGCAACCGGATCAGCCGCGTCCGTCAGGTAAAACGAGGAACTCTGCAAATAACCGAACAGCGCGTAATAATCCTCGGTCGTGATCGCGTCGAACTTGTGATCGTGACACCGGGCACAGGCTACTGTGAGCCCCAAAAAGGCCTTGGAAAACACGTCGATTTGATTCGCCACGCGCAGCGCTTCGTCGCCCCGGATGTCGACCGGCGAATGCGTGGCTTCGCCCAAATGCCAAAAACCCGTGCCTTGAATGGACTCGTTCGTTCTCGTGGCCGGATCGAGCCGGGGCGGGTCGACCAGGTCCCCAGCGACGTGCTCGACCAGAAATTCGTTGTAGGGCACGTCCGCGTTGAAAGCCCGGATGACGTAGTCGCGATATCTCCAAGCTTCTGGAATGGGAAAGTCCTGTTCATGTCCTCGAGTCTCCGCGTAACGCATGAGATCGAGCCAATGCTGGCCCCAGCGCTCTCCAAACGGCGCCGACCCTAACAATGCGTCCACGACTCTCTCGTAAGCGCCGTCCGTCTCGTCTGACAGGAATGCCTCAACCGCCTCCCAAGCCGGCGGCAATCCGGTCAAGTCGAAATACAGCCTCCGCAGCAACACCCGGCGATCGGAATCGGACGAAGGTTCGATTCCTTTCTCCCGCAGCCGATCTAGAAGAAAGCGATCGATCGCCGTCCGCGACCACGCATCGTTGGGCGACGCCGGAGCCGGCGGACGGGAGATGCCCCGCCAGGCCCAGTGTTCCCGCATCCTCACCGCGACATCGATTCCCTCCTGCTCCTCCCGCAGCAGGGCATTCTCCCGGGGATCCGGGGCGCCCATGGCGATCCACTCTCGCAAACTCTCGATCTCGGCAGCCGCCAGACGTTGCTCCGGAGGCATCTGCAAATCGGGATCTATGTAGCTGACCGCTCGCGCCAAGAGGCTCGCCTCTGGGTCGCCGGGGACCAAGGCCGGACCAGAATCCCCTCCCTTCTCCCAGCCGCTCCGGCTGTCCAATTGAAGGCCCCCTTTCTGCTTCGTATCGGCCGCGTGGCACTCGTAGCAATGCTGGACCAACAGCGGACGCACCCGTTCTTCAAAAAAGGCCTGCTGCCCGGGATCGATTCCATCCGCGCCGGCAAACACTGCTCCGGAAAACGCTGCGGAGAACCAGGCGACGGACGGCAAAACGCGCTGCGCCAGTCCACCCAGCCCCATCGCTCGCCTCCGCATCCCTTGCCAACTCCGAATCATCAAGGGGAGAACCTAATTCGCCCCCGCTGTTGCGAAAGCCCGAAATTCCCAGTCCGTCAGGGTCCGGGCGATGCCAATCGCAACTGCTCCACGCCAGGCCGTGATCACCAAGTCCGCATGGGCCAGCATGCCCGCCATGATCTCCCTCCGGTCCACCGGCCTTCGCTCTCCGGGCGTCGAACGCCGGTAGAGCCCGATGATTTCATCGAGATCCAACTCGTTGCCGCGCCGGTATTCGACTCCCTCCATTTTGTTCTCCGCTCGTTGCCGGTTTCAAGTCAGTCCGTAGCGCCCGAACACGGCTCGAAGGTAGGCGTTGTTCCGGCTCAGGTTTCTCGTCAGAAACAATCCCCGGACTTGCGTGCCGGCATGCACCGGGAAAGCGCGGTGACCGCTCACCGCCCGCGCCGGCGTCCCCACCCGCAGCGCCATGGCCTTGAACCAGATGTCGTCGTTGGTAGGGGCCAAATCCTGAAACTCCCGCTCGTTGCACACCTCCGGATGCAAACTTCCTTCCGGATACAACACCCCATCTTTTCCAGTCGGAAAGCAATCCAGGCTCTGCGATCCGGAGTCGTAAGCCGGCCAGCGAATGTAACTCAGGAGCTTTCCTTCTTTGTCCCGGCGCATCCGCCGGGCCCGGAAACAACACACGCAGCGAGGTGTCTCTGCATGCATCGCCAGCAGTCGCTCCAGCCAATCGCGCGGATACAACGTGTCGTCGTCGGCTGTCACCACCGTCCCGCCAAAACGCTTCCAAGCCGGCGTCAGCTTCCGGTAGGGACCTGTGTTCCGCGTCCAGAGAATCTGCAGACCCCTTCGCTGCAGGAAACGCACCGAATCCGGAATATCCGGCCGCCGAACACCGCGGTCGAGATGAAACGGTTCTTCCGACAGCCACAAAACAATCCGTCGCGGACGGGCGCTCTGGCGCAACAGGGTCTCCAGGGTGCGTGAGACCGTGGCCAACCTGCGCGAGGTGGTGGTCAGGCTCACGGTCACACTCATGGCCGGTTTCCAGCGGGCTGAACTCCCCCTTCAACGAGTCACAGTCCGCTTCTCTTGTCCACACCAGTCACACTTTCGTCAAGTTCTCCGCGATTCTTCGTGATTGAGGTGGGGTCGTCCGCTCCCTCTCTCTCCCCACTCCCCGCATGGTGTCGCTGGCGGACCTTCCCGTTTTTGCGCGTCCCTGCCGCAAAAAAAACGGCCGGCGCCAAACGCGAGGCTCTCTCCGGCCGTTTCCGCGGCGGCGCTGCCTCAGTTCCCTATTGCCCTTTGCCTTGTCCCGTTGCCCTTTGCCTTCTCCATGAAAGCTCTCGTCAAATGCCGCGCCGAACCGGGTCTCTGGCTCGAAGACGTGCCCGAACCCGAACCCGGCATCAACGACGTTCTCATCCGCGTCGACCGGACCGGAATCTGCGGCACGGATTTGCACATTTACAACTGGGATGCCTGGGCCCAGCGCACCATTCCGCCGCCCCTTGTCATCGGCCATGAATTTGTCGGACGGGTCGCCGCCGCCGGCGATAACGTGCGCGACTTCCGCCCTGGAGACATCGTCGGGGGCGAAGGACACGTCGTTTGCGGCCACTGCCGCAATTGCATGGCCGGCCGGCGCCACCTCTGCCGCGATGCGAAAGGGATTGGCGTCAACCGCCCCGGCGCCTTCGCCGAATTCGTTTGCTTGCCCCAAACCAACGTGTGGTTCCACGCGCCAGGGATTCACGCCGACATCATGGCCATCTTTGATCCCTTTGGGAATGCCGTCCACACCGCGCTTGCCTATGACCTGCTCGGAGAGGACGTCCTGATCACGGGGGCCGGTCCCATCGGTCTGATGGCCTGCGCCGTGGCGCGCCACGCCGGCGCCCGGCACGTCGTGGTCACCGATCCCAATGCTTTCCGCCGCGACTTGGCCCGCCGAATGGGCGCCACGCTCGCCGTGGATCCCACCGCGGAAACCCTCGCGGACGTTCAACAAAAACTCGGGATGCAAGAGGGATTCGACGTCGGTTTGGAGATGTCCGGAAACTCGCGGGCCTTTCAGAATCTGCTGGCCAACATGTGCCATGGAGGCAAGATCGCGCTGTTGGGCATCCCGGAACACGAATTCGCCATCGATTGGAACATCGTCATCTTCAACATGCTCACCCTGCGGGGCATCTACGGCCGGGAAATGTATGAAACCTGGTACAAAATGACGGTCATGCTCCAAAGCGGACTCGGCATCGGCCCCGTGATCACCCATCGTTTTCCGTACACCGGCTTCGAAGAGGCCTTCGAAACCATGCGCGGCGGCGACTGCGGAAAGGTGATCCTTTATTGGGAGTCGGAAGTCCCCCCTTGTTGAACCGGCCTCGACAACAATTTGTCAAGCACAGCAGCCTTATGTTCACCGGCGCCTTCCTCCGGCAAATCGACGCAACCCTGCGCGAGATAGATGAAAGAGGGCTAACCAAGCGGGAACGGCTCTTGCAAGGGCGTCAGGGCGCGCATGTCGCCCTGCCCGGCCGTCCCGAAACGCTCAACCTCTGCGCCAACAATTACCTCGGACTAGCAGGCAGCGAGGAACTGGTTCGCGCCGCTCATGCCGCGCTCGACCGCTGGGGCTATGGGCTCTCTTCAGTCCGCTTTATCTGCGGCGCCCAGCAAATTCACAGGGATCTGGAACGTGCCCTGTCGGACTTTCTCGGAACCGAGGACACCATCCTCTATTCCTCCTGCTTCGACGCCGCCGGCGGACTCTTCGAACCCCTTCTCGGAGCTGAGGACGCCGTCATCAGCGATGAACTCAATCACGCCTGCATCATCGACGGGATCCGGCTCTGCAAAGCTCGCAGGTTGCGCTATCGCAACAACGACATCGCCGACCTCGAATCCAAGCTCCGCGAAGCCCAAGACGCCCGCCACCGCCTCATCGCCACTGACGGTGTGTTTTCGATGGACGGATCGATCGCCCGTCTCCCCGAGATTTGCGATCTCGCCGATCGCTACGAGGCCGCGGTCATGATCGACGACTCGCACGCGGTCGGTTTTCTCGGCCCTCAGGGAAAAGGCACACACGAGTTTCACGGGGTCCAAGGCCGCGTCGATCTCATCACCGGCACCCTGGGAAAAGCCCTCGGCGGAGCGAGCGGCGGCTACACCAGCGGCCGCCGCCCCTTCATCGACCTGCTGCGCCAGCGTTCCCGGCCCTATCTCTTCTCAAACACCCTGGCGCCGGTCATCACCGCGGTCTCAGTCGACGTGTTGGAACTTCTGCGCGGCGCAGGCGAACTCCGCCGGATTCTCTGGGAGAACACCCGCTTTTTCCGCGCCGCTTTGGTCGAAGCCGGATTCGATGTCCTTCCCGGCGATCATCCCATCATTCCGATCATGCTCGGCGACGCCGTGCTGGCCACCCGCATGTCCGCCGGACTCCTGGAGAGGGGCGTCTACGCCGTCGCCTTTAGTTACCCAGTGGTGCCGCAAGGCAAAGCCCGCATCCGCGTCCAGATGTCGGCAGCGCACACCCGCGAAGATCTGGAGTTCGCCCTTGAGGCCTTCAAAGAAGCGCGGGAAGAGGTCAAATCCCGGTAGAGGAACCTGCCTGTCACGATACCATCGCCCCATGCGCACCCTGATCCGGCATGTTCTGGCACGAACGGAACCGCTCGACGAAGTCCTCGTGCGGGGCTGGGTCCGGACCCGGCGTGACAGCAAAACCTTCTCGTTCATCGAACTCAACGACGGGTCCTGCCTGGCCAATGTCCAGATCATTGCCGACGCCAACCTGCCGGGTTACGGGGAGATCAGCCGCGTCACGACTGGCGCCGCGCTGGAGGTGCGGGGCCATCTCGTCGCCTCCCTGGGTCAGGGTCAGAAATGGGAAATCCAAGCCACAACATTTCGGGTCATCGGCACGGCGCCGGACGATTATCCCCTCCAGAAAAAGGGCCACAGCCCGGAGTTTCTACGTTCCATCGCGCATCTCCGGCCTCGCACCAATCTCTTCGGCTGCGTTTTCCGCGTGCGCAGCCGCATGGCCTGGTCCATCCACCGCTTTTTTCAGGACCGCGGCTTCGTGTATGTCCACACCCCTATCATCACCACTAGCGACTGCGAGGGCGCCGGGGAAATGTTTCGCCTGGTCACGGAAGCGCCGGAGCAGCCCGCCGCGAGTTCCGGCACAACACGGTCCGTCCAGACTGACGCGGAATTCTTCGGCCGGCCCGCCTACCTCACCGTAAGCGGACAGTTGGAAGGTGAAAGCTTCGCCTGCGGCTTGGGCGACATCTACACCTTTGGCCCTACGTTCCGCGCCGAGAATTCTCACACCGCCCGCCATGCCGCCGAGTTTTGGATGGTCGAACCGGAGATGGCCTTTTGCGACTTGGAAGGCGATATCGCTCTCGCCGAGGAACTTGTCGTTCACCTCGTTCGTGAGGCGCTCGAGCACTGCGCCGAGGACCTCGATTTTTTCCAGCGCTTCGTCGACAAACAACTGGTGGAACGGCTGCGTTTCGTCGCCGAACGCCCCTTCGCCCGCGTCGCTTACGGTGAAGCGATCGAAATCCTCCGCGCTTCGGGCCGTTGCTTCGACTACCCAGTGGAACATGGCGTCAATCTTCAATCCGAGCACGAACGTTACCTTTGTGAGGAACATTTCCGCAGCCCGGTCACCGTTCGCGATTATCCCGCCGCGATCAAACCGTTCTATATGCGTCGCAACGACGATCGAAACACCGTCGCCGCCTTCGACTTGCTGGCGCCCCGCGTCGGCGAACTGATTGGCGGAAGCCAGCGGGAAGAACGTCTCGAGGTCCTCACCGAGACCATGCTTGCCCATGGCCTTTCACCGGAAGACTACGGCTGGTATCTCGATCTCCGCCGCTACGGCTCCATGCCGCACGCCGGTTTCGGACTGGGCTTCGAGCGTTTCCTTATGTTTGTCACCGGTGTGGCCAACATCCGCGACGTGATCCCCTTTCCCCGGACCGCGGGCCAAGCGGAATTCTAACCCGCATCTCTCATGCCCTTTCTGCGCTGTGGCGCGCTGCCCCCCTCCTGCCTGCGTTCCGTTTGCCCCGCGCTTAAACAGGGTGTTCTCACACCTAACTCCGCGCGCGGCCTGGGCAGTAAGGGGTTCGCAGCGCCTCGCGACGAAACGGTATGAGGAATGCGCACTCACTCATCTTGTCCGTCCAACCGGCGGAGAAGGCGCTCGAGGCAGCCAGCAAGGCGCTTGTAGCGCCGCATCGGCTCCGGCATGGTCGAAAGCTGACGGCGCAGGGTCGCGCCAGCGCCGGCGCACTCGGCCAAGTCCTCGAAGGAGAGATGCAGGGGGCGGATGCCAAAGAGCACGCAGCCGCTCGAGGGCATCCGGCTGAGGGATTGCCATTCCAATCTCAGCCAAACCTCGCTCAGCGTGTCGACGGCGTCCAGTTTGGGCAGATCTCGCGCCGGATGCTGGTTCAACTCCCGCGACAGGGTCAGTCCCCAATTCATCCGCTCCCACGATTGCCCCGGCCGCAGGGCAGCCAGCAAACGCTCGATCCGGGGACCCGCCGCCGCATTCAATCCGGGGACGGCAGCGTGAATCTCGCGCAGCGGTTCACCCAGAGCCGATTCGAAATCCCATCCTGTCGGAAAGCAAACAGCGCCGGCGATGACCCGGCAGCCGGTTTCCGCATCTACCTGAAGGACGACCCAGTCCGGGTCTGCGCATTGACCCAATGCGAGACAGAGTTCCTCGCGCGGCGCTCCGGCGTCCGGCATTTGCAGATCCTCGCCGCCGGTCCAGGCCCGCAGCAATCCGGCCAACTCCAGCAGGGCGGGCTCCGCCTCTGGAAGGCTCCCGCAATACCGGTCCGGATGCGCGTCCAACCAATGGGCGCGCTCAGCAAGGCGCCAGGGCCAGAGGGACCGGTTTCCGAAATAGGCTTCGCTGGCGCCGGTCCAGCCCTTGAGGGAGAAATGGAAATCCTCGTCCCGCAGCCGCGCCAGTAAGCCTGTGTCGCGAATCAATTCACTCTCAGGATCCATGCTTGTCCTCTCGCTTCCCAAATAAAGAATCAACAACAGCCAAGGAAGCGCCGCGAGAGGAAAGGCGCGGCCGGGCCGGCCCCGGCGGATGTTCTCGTTGAGACAATGGACCCAGGCCAGCCACCCCCCGGCGCCCGCGACCCATGAACCCCACATAGTCCCGCCGCCCAGTCCCCAGGACAGCACGAGAAGGAGGGTGGCGGCGAGGTAGCCGGCTGGGGGCATAGGCGCTGAGGCGGGGTGGAAAGAAACGGAAGCCGTGTGACGCGTTCCGGGGCGCGATGTTGCACAGATCTGACGGCAAATCCAGCACGACCACGATGCCAGAGTTTCAAATCTTCTGAGTCCCGGCTGCCGGCCGCACGCCCACGGATCGTGTTCTCGTATTTTAGGTTCCTCAGAAAGAAATCCCGGCACGCAGGAATGAGCGCCCTGGAAAGTCCGGGTTTCGCGGAATCCGGCGCCCGATTTCCCTTTGCCTCATTCCCCAGCGGGGGCTATGTCGATTCATGGGAACCTCCTACGACAAGCTTCAACTCACTCGCGAGGTCGAGGCCATCCAGATTCCCAGCGGCAATCGCGTCCAGCTCCCCGCCGGCACCCAACTCGTGGTGACCCAGCGGCTGGGCGGCAGCTACACTGTGGCCACCGATTTCGGCCTGGCTCGCATCGCCGCCGAGAACGCCGATGCTCTCGGTATTGACGAGGCCACAGCGGAATCCCGCGAGGCCGAACAAGCCATCGCCGCGGGAGACTTGCCCGGGGCTGTCTGGGCCCAGCTCAAACAGGTCTACGACCCAGAAATCCCCGTCAATATCGTCGACCTCGGCCTTGTCTACGACTGCCGGCTCGCTGACGAGGAAGGCCGGACGGTGGCCCATGTCAAAATGACCCTGACCGCGCCCGGATGCGGAATGGGTCCAACCATCGCCGCGGACGCCCGGAGCCGGATTCTCGGCCTCGAAGGCATTGACGACGCCGAAGTCGACCTGGTCTGGGACCCGCCCTGGAATCAGGATATGATTTCCGAGGAAGGCCGCATGAAGCTGGGCATGATCTGAGCCAGCCCTTCCCGCTTCTCACCTCCATCGCGGAAAGCTCGTGCGCATCCTATCCGGCATACAGCCGAGTGGAAAACTCCACATCGGCAACTACTTCGGCATGATCGAACCCGCCGTCCGTCTGCAGGACGAGGGCGACGCCTTCTATTTCATCGCCGATTACCACGCCCTCACATCGATTCAGGATCCCGCCGTCCTGCGCGCCAACATTCAAGAGATCGCTCTCGACCTGTTGGCCTGCGGTCTCGATCCGGAGCGCTCGGTCTTCTTCCGGCATTCTCACGTGCCCGAGGTCACAGAGCTGACCTGGATTCTGGGCACGGTCACCCCCATGGGGCTTCTCGAACGCTGTCACTCTTACAAAGACAAAACCGCCAAGGGTCTCCCCGCCTCCCACGGCCTCTTCTCCTACCCGGTCCTCATGGCCGCCGATATTCTCATCTACGACAGCGACGTAGTGCCGGTCGGCCGCGACCAAAAACAGCACGTGGAAATCGCCCGCGACATCGCCATCAAGATGAACGAGACCTTCGGGCCGGATCTGCTCAAGCTGCCGGAGCCGCGAATTCGCGAAGCCGCCGCCCGGGTGCCCGGCCTGGACGGGCAGAAAATGAGCAAGAGCTACAACAACACTATCGAAGTCTTTGGGGAAGAGAAGGAGCTGCGGCGGAAAGTCATGCGCATTCTCACCGACTCGACTCCCGTGGAAGCTCCCAAGGATCCTGACAAATCCATTATTCACGCCCTCTACTCTCTTTTCGTCTCTCCGCAGGAAACCGCGGATCTGGCGGATGACTTCCGCCGGGGCGGGCGGGGATACGGCGACTACAAGAAACAACTCTTCGAGGTCTTCTGGGAACATTTCGCCCCCATGCGCGAGCGACGCGCGGCATGGGCTTCGGACCCGGCCCAGATCGATCGCGTGCTGCACGAGGGTGCGGAGAAGGCCCGCAGCGTCGCGAGAGCGACTCTTGACCGGGTCCGCGGCGCCGTGGGACTCTGAGCCCTCCGGCGATCCGGGCCGGAGGAAACCGGCTCATCCCCGACTCCATGCTCCTCGTCCTCTTTTGCCGCGCCGCCGGCTGGGTCCTGGCTCACTGTCCGGAGCGGCTCTTGGCGCTGTTCTGCCGCGCCGCCGGCAACCTCATCTACGCGCTTCCCCTCGGCCGGGTCCGCAGCGTCCGCTCCAATTTGCATCACGCATTTCCCGAGAGGGACCGGGCCTGGTTGGACCGCGCCGGCCGCATGTCATTCCAGCGCCTCGCGGAGATGGCTTTGTTTGCCCTCGCTTCGCCTCATTTTGAGCAACGCTGGTTCGAGACCCATCTCCTGATGGATGATCCCACGCGAGAAGCGCTGCGCAAATCTCTTGCCAGCAGTCACGGTTTCGTCGGGCTGCTGCCCCATTTCACCCTTTCAGAAATGCTCTGCGCCCTGCCCGCCATCGAACCCGGCGCGGCAGGCGCCGCAACCCTGTACCGGCCCGTCAAACCGCCCGCGCTCGATGCCTGGTTGAAACGCGTCCGCACCCGCTGGGGCCTCGATCTCCTGGCTCGCCGCGACGCTCTTCACCAAGCCAACTCTCGCCTCCGCGCCGGCAACCCCGTGGTCCTGCTATTCGATCAGAACACCGGCCGCCGCGGAAAACTCCTCTTCTTCTTTGACCGGCTGGCTTCCGCCACGCATTTTCCAGGACTTTTGGCCCGCCGCTCTCAGTCCAGCGCATGGCTGGTCCTGCCCTGCCGAACCGGCTTCTGGAAATGCCGCCTCGAGTTCCGGCCCCTGCCAGGGAGCGCGTTAGGGCCGGCGAAAACGGAAAATGAGGAAAACACCCCTGCGGCGATCACAATCTCCTCGAACCGCTTGCTGGAAACCTATCTGCGCGACTCCGAAGACCACTGTGCGGACTGGCTCTGGTCGCACAACCGCTGGCAAACCCAGGAACAACCGCGCCGTCGCTTCCAACTCGAGCCGCGGAACAGTTACCTCGACCTCTGGATGGCCGATGCCGGCCTCGCCGTGTATCCCCGGCGCACTCGCTTTTGGATTCGTATGCCGAACTGGCTGGGCGACGTGGTCATGACGGTTCCCCTGCTCCGCGCGTTGCGCCGGGGTCGCCCCGACGCCGAACTCACCCTCGTCGCTCCGCCGCATTTCGTTCCGCTGCTGCAAATGTGGGACATCGCCGACGAAGTGCGCGCCCTTCCCCGTCGCGCTTCCAATCCTTTCCCCTATTGGCGCCGGATCCGATCCTGGCGCCGCGACTATCCGGACACTTGGGTCGCTTTCACCAACTCGTTCCGCGGCGACTTGGAAGGCCGCTTGACCGGCGCCCCGCAACGATTTGGAATCCTCCGGCCGGGAAAACACCGGCCCCTGCTCACCAGCGTCTGGAAAGTCCCACCAAAGCTCGACGAGGCTGCCATCCATCAAACCGCTCTCTGGGAAAAGTTTCTGCGCCGCTTCGGACTACTCGAAGCCCCTGATTTTTCGCCGCTCGCCACCCCGGGCAGCAAGGCGGATAGCGTCGGATTGATTTGCGGCACCGAAAATAGCCCGGAAAAACGATGGCCGGTCCGCCATTGGAAGGAGGTGGTGCAAAATCTCATCGAATCCACGCCGCAGCGCGTGGTCCTGTTCGGCACCGCCCGCGACCGGGGCATCACGTCTGCCGTGGCCGAGGGGTTTCCTTCTGACCGGATCGAGAATCGAGCCGGCCAGACGACCTTGACCGGGTTCGCCGCCGCCCTGCAACGCTGCCGCCTGATGATCTGCAATGACACCGGCGGGATGCACCTCGCCAACGCCCTCGGAGTCCCGCTCGTCGCGGTGTTTGGCCCGACCAACCCTATCCGGACCGGCCCCGTTTTTCGCGCGCCCTTCCAGGTCATTCAGCCCCCGGGTTGTCCCGCCCAAGGCGGGGCCGAAATCGGCGAGGTCTTGCCCGGCGCCGTCCTCGAAGGGGCTGCCCGTCTCAGCCTCTTCCCCCCACATCTTCTGCCGGAGCAAAAAAAGTTGGATCCGCGCCCGCCTCGGACCGCTCCACCGCGTCCATGACCTCCTCGAACCTGCGCCGCAAGGGCAGGTTGCCGTCCCAATTTCGAAGGAACCGCATCCGGTCCACAGTCCGTCCCCGGCGAAACACCGGATCCCATCGCGGAAACCGGAAACTGTCCAAATCCAACACGACCAAAGCTCCGCCCGCTCCGGCCATGTAGTTCGCCGCTTTGGCGTCGCCGTGCACGGCCCGAATCCGGCTCAGGGCCCGCCAAAAACCTTGCCAAAGCTCCATGGCCCGGTCGGCTTCGGCGCTGTCTGGCCCTGCTTTCTCGAGCCAATCGTCGAGGCGCGTTCCCTCGATCCGCTCTAAAAGCACATATTGGCGTCTCGACCCTTTACCGCCCCCGTCCTCGAGGAGAACCAGCGGACGGGCTGTGGCGACGTGAGCCACTCGCAAAGCCTGTGCGCTGTTCCACGTGATGGCGCCGCGGCCGGGCAGACACCAGCTCATCCACCGGCGCAACGCCGGCTCCTTATTGTAGCGCTTCAACACATAGCGGCCTCCCGGCAAGACAATTTCCGCTACGGTGCAAGTCCCGCCGGCCCGGTACTTATAGCTGCGCTCCGCGTTCGCCAGAAGGCCGTCGGGATCCCTGAGCAACACCTCCAAATCACCTGCCGGCAGGTCTCGCACCGCGCGGATCCGCCGTTTCCCGTCGTTCCAAACCCGGTGCGCGCTGCAGCTCCGGCCTCCTTTGCGGCGCTGTTCCCGCAATAGCTTCCGCCGCTCGATGATCATACGCTTCCCGGTTGCCTCCCGAAACCTTTTTGCGTCGCCCACAGCCGGTCCCGCAGCGTTCAGGTAAGCGGGAAAAACGGACCACAGCTCCTCTTCCCACAAGGGGTTCATCCGGACAAACCACGCCGCCAGGTTCCGGATTCTGCCGCGCCTGCTCACGGGCCTCCGGTCAAACGCGAAGCCGGCCGCGTCGAGTGCGTAGAGCTTCCCATTGGAGACCACGACGTTGCCCCAATGACTATCGGTCTGCCGCACTCCCGCCGCGTGCTGGCTGGCGAGCAATTCAAGAAGCAAAGCCATCCATGCCGTTCTTTCCCCGCTGGAGGCGCGGGAAAAGACTTCCTCCCGCAGGCTCCTGGCTCCGTCGAGCCAAGCCAGGACCAATGCTTCCGCCCCGCCGGGTGTGCGGCCCCGGAATAGAGGTTCCGGAACCGCCAAAGCTAAGGATTCCAGCCTCAGCAGATTCCGCCACTCGCGCTCCGAGTCTCGCCCCTGGCGCGGGTTCGGCAGGTAGAGCTTCACAGCAACCTCCCGGCCGTCTTCAGCGCATGCCCGGCAGACCACCCGGCGGCCTTCGAGCGAGCGCACCTTTTCCAATACCCGCAGCCTGACAAGAACGTCTCCGCCATCGAGGGAACCGCGCCCTCCCGCCGGGATGATCTCGAGCAGGGTTTCCCCGGCTCCTTCGGCTCTGCCCGCCGCCAACTCCATACCGCGAATCTCTACGGCGCCCTCTCGAACGGCAAGCGCAGCCTGGCGCCACATCGTGATCACACAAGCCGCTGGCCCGCATTTCTCATACCCGTTCTGCTGTGGCGCGCCGCACCCCATCCTGCCTCCGTTCCGCTTGCCTCGGGCTTCAATAGAACGGACTCACCCAGCACTGCGCCCTCGGCTGCATGCGGTGTTGCCGTCGCTGCGCTCCGCCCTTCTGGCAGCCCAGACGGGCTGGCTGTCTCGCTTCGCTCGGCTGCCAGCAAGGGGTTCGCAGCTCCTCGCGACGAAACGGTATGAGAAATGCGGGCTACCCCCGCCATTTCCTCCAGTCCTGCAGAAGCTGGCGCTCGGCCTTGGCGGGCGCCCTGCTCAGGGACTTCCGGCACTGCCGCAACGCTTTCTCCTCCAGCTTTCGCCGGCGGCGCTCGGCGACCGGCTGAAGTTTGCGCCATTCCTCCGCGACCGGACTCTTCTTCTTCGCTCCGCGCACGGCGCGTTCCTCCAGCACGGCAACGTCATGGGCTAATCCCAGCGCATCGGTGGCCTCATCGAGCGCACGTTCCAAGCGTTTCATCCACTTTGGACTGGCGTTGTGCAGCACTTCGGCCTGATGCCAAAGATGCTTCAGCCGCTTGCGCAGTTCATGCGAGGCCTCGATCGACCGCGTCCGTTCCAGCTTCCTCCAAGCCCGCCGAGACTTCCGCATCGTAGAGCGAAATCCGCCGCTGATCAACCGCACGCCTTTCTCCTCTCCGAACTCCCAGGCGTCCACCTCCTTTCGCGCCTCGCGCATGCCCAGGAGAACGGCATCCACCACTTCCTGCCCTTCCGCCGCCTCAGGCCGGAGGCGGTCGCGCTCGAGACGGGCGCCGATGGCCTCGCATTTCTTACCCCCCTCCTTTTCCAAAGCCTCCAAACAGCGCCTCGCCACCGCCGCATCGCGGATCTTCCCAAGCCGCGATGCCAAATCCCGGAACCGGCGGTTCTCTCTCCGCGCCAGTCGCGGGGCCCCCGGGCGAATCAACCGGAGCAGGCTGCGCAGCCTTTTGGAGCACTTGCGAAACTCGTGGACACTGGTCTCCGGATCGGAGGCGTAGTTCTCCAAATGACCGCACGCGGCCTCGATCTGCTCCACGGCAAGACGGCGAATTCCGTCCTGCACGGTTTCGTCGCGTTGGAGTTGAAAATCCATCAACCTGAGAGGAAAACCTGCGGAATTCTCGATCCTGTACCTGCCTCCATCGGGCGTCAACGCGCGGCGTAAAATGCAAGGTGACAATTTCGCCGGCCGATGATTCCATGCAGCCCGATGAACAGGATCGTTGTGGCGTATTCAGGTGGACTGGACACCTCCGTGATCCTGAAGTGGCTCAAACAGGAATATGAAGCCGAAGTCATCGCCTACTGCGCCGATGTCGGTCAGGAAGAAGAACTCGACGGGCTCGAAGAAAAGGCCCTGCGCACCGGCGCCGCACGCTGCGTCATTGACGATCTGCGGGAGGAGTTCGCGCGGGATTTCATTTTTCCGATGTTCCAGGCGGGCGCCTATTACGAGAACCAGTACTTGCTAGGGACCAGCATCGCCCGGCCCGTCATCGCCAAAGGCATGGTCGAACTGGCTCGCCGGGAAGGCGCCGGATCGGTCGCGCACGGAGCCACCGGAAAGGGAAACGACCAAGTCCGTTTCGAACTCACCACTGCTGCGCTCGCGCCGGACCTCGCCATCATCGCCCCTTGGCGGCTGGATTCCTTCCGCCGCCAGTTCCCCGGCCGCGCGGAAATGATCGCGTATGCCGAAGCGGAGGGAATCAACGTCCAGGCCTCCGCTGCGAAACCCTATTCCATGGATCGCAATCTGCTCCACATCAGCTACGAGAGCGGCATCCTGGAAGACCCCTGGCACGACGCCTCGACGCCGGAGAGCCGTTCCATGTACCTGCTCGGCGTTTCTCCTGAGGAGGCGCCCGACAAACCGGAATACCTCACGCTGCTCTTTGAAAAGGGCGATTGTGCCGGCCTCTCCGGAGAGCGGGTCGACAGTATCGCCGCCGAATCCGGGTTGGAAAGTCCGGGCTCACAGGGGGATCACCTCCTGCTCTCCCCTTACGGCGTCCTGAAAGTGCTCAACCGCCTGGGCGCCATCCATGGCATCGGCCGGGTGGACATGGTCGAGAATCGCTTCGTCGGCATGAAAAGCCGCGGCGTCTACGAAACGCCGGGGGGGACCATCCTTTTCCACGCCCATCGCCAGATGGAGAGTCTCACGATGGATCGCGAAGTCATGCACCTGCGCGATTCCCTCATCCCCCGCTACAGCGCCATGGTTTACAACGGGTTCTGGTTTGCGCCGGAGCGTCTGGCCCTCCAGGCCTTGGCGGCCGAGAGCCAAAAGAACGTCAGCGGCGAGGTGCGGGTCAAACTCTACAAAGGAAACGTCATTCCTGCGGGCCGCCGCAGCCAGGTCAGCCTTTACCACCCTGGCGTGGCGACCATGGAAGCCGATCCCAGCGAGGCCTACAATCAAAACGACGCCACCGGCTTCATCCGGCTGCAAGGACTCCGGCTCCGCACCTATGCTGCCGTGCATCCCGCAGTCGCGGCGGGCGACGACCCGGTTTGTGAGCGTCACGCGGAACCCCAGGACGCTGGAATCTAAAGGTCAGAGAGGGAGGCGCCGGGGATGGGGGTTGGGCGCGAGCCGGCCGTTTTTTGCGACAGGGGCCAAATGTTCCCCAGCGCGTCTTTGCGTCTTCCTTTCCGTCAAACGTTTTCCCGAGTGTTTTTCTCGTTGCCATTCCGGCCCATTCTGTTCAATAATTCAATCATGTTGAAGTCTCAGCTTCTCGTCCCCCTCCTCATCGGCCTCTCCTGTGCCGCCCTCCCCGCGGCCACCATCTCGACTCTGTTCAACACCGGAGTGGATGATTTGGGCGTAGCCCTGCCTGACGACGCCCCGGACTCCCACTGGACTCTGGTCGCACCGGGCGCCATGACCGGGAGCCCCTTGGCCGTCACCTCCGCCGGTGGATTCCCGATTCCTCCGTGGCTCGGCGACAACGCGACCTCGGCCTGGATCGGCACCCTCAATCCCACCGCACTCGGTCCCACCGACGTCACCCGTGAATACCATTACCAAACCGTTTTCAGTTTGGCCGGGCTGATTCCCTCGACCGCCGCCATCGCAGGTCAGTCTTCCCAGGACAACTTCCTTTTGGACGTCCTCATCAACGGCAATTCCACTGGCATCTCCGAGTCCGCCGTCAGTTTCGGCGGTTGGTCGGAGTTTTCCTTTAGCGCGGAGCACATCGCTTTGCTCACGGATGGCGACAACACCCTCACCTTCATCGTCCACAGCGCCACTGAGGATGGAACCGACGACTACACCAGCCTCCGGGTCGAGTTCCTGACCAAAACGGCGGACATTATTCCCGAACCCAGCGCCGCCGGTCTGCTCGCCCTCGCCGCCCTGGGTCTTCTGGGCCGCCGCCGCCGCGGATAAGAACGGTCGCTGCAAACTGCAATCCTCTCGACCGGCGCTGCGATCCGCGCCCGGGTTTTGAGCGGCCTTTCTGCTGCGACGCGCAGCGCCGCTCCCCTAACCCGCATTTCGCATACCGTTCCGTCGCGAGGCGCTGCGAACCCCTTACTGCAAGCTGGGCGAATGAGAAATGTGGGCTAATCCTTCGGGGTGATCAGGTCAGGGTCAAGCCGCCTCTTCGGGAGTGGCCGGTTCCAGCGCCAGCCACGGCTGCAAGATTCTCCACGTTTCACTGGCCGTCGTGGCCAGTTCGCAACCCTCCGGCGCCTGAATCATGTCCCGCGGAAGGTCCCTGCCAACTTCGGCCCCCCAATACCCGATTACGATCCGCAACGAGTCGATTTCGGAATGCAAACGCTTGCACCAGCGACGCGCGCGCAGAAGCGACCGTTCCGAAAGGGCCACAACACACACTCCAGCCGGCGCCGCCCGCCGCACGATCTCCACGAACTCAGTGACCAATATTCCACTTTCCACGAGGCGCCACCGGCAGTCGTCCCTTCCGGCGGCAAAAAACTCCAATGCTGAGGATTCGAATCTTCCTCCCGCGGGCAACCCGATCACGAGGGGCAACTGTGAGTCAGCCTCTTCTCCCCCCATGGCGGCGCCGCGGGGGGACGCGTGGAGGCCTGCCTTCTCCATGACTGACTCCGCCGCCTCGGCAACCTCGTCGGCCTCCTCAGCGGGAATAATGCCCGACTGCAAATCGCGCGCCGCCAACGCCAGCGCAGGCAGCGCCAGCTCGTCGATCGTTTCGCGCAAGCCGCGCTCTTCCACGTTCCGCCGGACAATGTCTTTAGCTTCCAGTGTGTCGAGGCTGGCCAAGCGGTGGTACAACTGAGCCGCTGGATCCATGCCCGGATCCGAGCCCATCAAGCGCGCAATAAAACTCAAGCCGGGCACAAACCGGCCGAGGACCACGATGCAGACCGAGAGCGGAGTAGCCAGCACCAGTCCAATCGGGCCCCAAAGGAAGGCCCAGACGACCGCCGAAATGATGATGGCGACTTCGGAGAGCCCAGCCGAGCGCCCATAAAGCCATGGTTCCATCAGGTTGTTGCTCAACAGTTCCAGGACCAGAATCAAGCCGATCACCGAGAGCGGCTTGGTCCAGCCGTCATACATCACCAATGCGCAGACGACGGGCGGTACCGCCGCCGCCCACGGCCCTACATAGGGTATGTAACGCAGCAAGAACGCGCCCACTCCCCACAGCAACGCGTAGGGCACGCCCATCGCCCAAAACCCGAGACCGGCCGCCACACCGTAAGTTCCATTGACCACAGCCTGTGCCAGCAGGTAGCGGCTAATCCGGCTCCCGGCGTCGTTGAGCGCCCTGGTGGTCACGAGCAACCGCGCCTCCCCGGCAAAACTGAGCAGCCGGTTGCGTAAATCCTCCCGGTAATACAGAAAGAAAAAGGTCAAAAGCAGCACCAACCCGGCAGTTCCAGCATAACCCGCAACTGGCCTCAGCGCCGTCATCCTGGAGAGCCCTAACGGATCCCCGCGCGGCATCAGCACCACCTCGACCGGCTTCTCAACCTCCTCCTTCCGAGGCGCTCCTTCCCCTTCCTGCTCTTCTTCGCTCGCGGCCATCTCCTCGGCCTCCTCGCTGATGGACTCGACGGCCTCGCTCACTCGCTTGATGGGTCCATCCCGGCCAAGCGAGCGAATGTCGGAGAGCTTTTCCAGTATGTTCACGCGATAGGCCGGCAACTCTTCCGCCAACGCCGACAATTGCTTGAAACCAAACCAGGAAACGGCTCCCACGCCCGCGGCGACGCCTCCCAAAGCGATCAGCACAGCAAGAATCCGGGGCGCCCTCAGAGTCTGGATGCCTCGCACTACGGGCGCGAACACGAAGGTCAAAAACGCCGCCAGTGCAATCGGAAGCAGAATGGGCTTCGCCACATACAGGAAGCCACAGACCAGGGTAAACACCACCAACTTCGCCGCTATGCGCAAACTCAGCGGATGAGTCGTATTCGAGCCCGCTGGAGAACCTTCGTCCGGTGGTTCCAATATCATGGCCCCACAGGGTGGGAAGACAAAACGGACTCGTCGAAGCCCGTCCCGCGCTCAGTCCTCAGACTTCTCTTCGGGTTTCTCTTCCGGTTTCTCTTCGGGTTTCTTCAAAGGGGGGATCCGCACCGGAGGTGTAACCGCCTCGCCTCTGCGCGGGGGCGGCGGCGGCAGAATGTCGAGTAGCTCGACCTCGAAGATGAGTAGACTGTTCGGCTTGATGGTCCCTCCGTGAGCCCGTTCGCCGTAGGCAAGCTCAGACGGCACGTAGAGCTTCCATTTGGATCCTTGAGGCATCATGACCAAGGCCTCCTGCCAACCTGGGATGACCCCGCGCGGCGAGAACTCGGACGGCGTGCCCCGGTCCACGGAACTGTCGAATACGGTCCCGTCGATGAGAGTCCCGTGATAGTGGACCTGGACCCGGTCCTCCAGCTTGGGAACCTGACCCTCTCCCGCTGTCAAAACCTCATACTGGAGGCCGCTTTCCGTCTTCTGCACTCCCTCCCGCTCGGCGTTTTCTGCCAACCAGGCCTCGCCCTCAGCCCGGCGGCGGTCCAGCATGGCCTGGTTCAGATCCTGGAGCGACGCCTCGAACCCCTTTGGGTCGAGTTTCACTCCTCCCCCGCCGAACTGGTCCAGAAACCCACGCCATAACTGCTCGGAATCAATGTCTTCAGCGGAGAAGGACTGGGAAATGAACTCGCCCATGCGCATCCCCAAAGCATAGCTGCCCTGTTCTTTCCGGTTCTCAAATCCCGCTTCCAAAGTCAGCGGGGCCGGGACCGGCGACGCCTCTGCTTCGGGCTCTACCGCAAGGGCGGGCTCGTGGCCAGTCCACCAACCGGCAGCGACCCAGATCAAACAGGCGACGAGTTTCTTCATGGGCGTAGTTCCGCGCCGGGCGTCCCGGCCAACCGGATTTTTGTTGAGTGAGTGCTATTGAAATTCCCTGATCCCATTGGAGTACACCCGGCGGGAATCGAACCCACATCTCTGGTTCCGGAGACCAGCGTTCTATCCTTTGAACTACGGGTGCTCAAGCGAGCAGA
>DATKCT010000158.1:0-3688 GCA_035513055.1 Verrucomicrobiales bacterium
TTGGCGTTGGAACTGGGGAGGAATCTGGAGTGGGATGCCGAAACCGGCAGAGTCCGCGGCGACGAAGAGGCGAACCGGTTGTTGCGGAGGCCCTACCGGGCTCCTTGGGAGCATCCGGAGGCCGAGACCGTTTGAGCGAAACGAGAGTGGCTACTTGTCGAGGGCTGACCGGAACATTGATTCATCCATCATTTTCCCTGTTGAAACGTTTTTCCTTGCAGCGCATATCGTCTTCTGCAATTCTCACGTCGAATGTGTTCATTCCTTAAGATGAAATCGTTGTCGTTTTCTCATTGGGTTGTGATGGCAACTGTGGCGCTTTGCGCGCCCGTTTACGGCGCCAACATTTTCGCCCCGGGGGATACCATCTTCGGGGGCGCGAGCGATGGCACGGACTTCGTGGTTGGAGTGGCGGGCACGGCCGCAACTGTGAACAACTGGCCGGCGGGGGAATCTCCCGATCACGCCATCGACGGCGTCGGTCAGAAGTATCTGAACTTTGCCGAGGTGAACACCGGATTCTTGGTGACCCCGGCTTTCAACGGCGGCAACGGATCCATTGTGACGGGCATGACTCTCTGGACGGCGAACGATGCCGTCGACCGCGATCCGGCCAGCTATGCTTTGTACGGTTCGAATGAGGTGTTTTCAGGTGGGGGACCGTTTGCCCTTACGTCTTTCTCGTTGATCTCGTCGGGAGATTTGGCGCTGCCGGCGACCCGGAATGCCGGAGGCGCTGCCGCGCTCGACCCCGCGAATTCGCAGACGGTCGGCTTCGCGAACACAAATCTCTACACGAGCTACTTGGTGCTGTTTCCGACGGTGAAGAACGAGGCAGCCAACAGCATGCAGATCGCTGAGGTGCAATTGGACGGAGTGGTCCCCGAACCTGGAGCGCTGGCTTTGTTGTCGGTGGGCGGGCTTGCGTTGCTTCTCCGGCGCCGCCGGCGTTGACCCCTGTTGGCGGTCGAGTGAGTGAGAGGCCAGAGTGTGCGGGCGGCACGGCTGCGGTGCTTGAGCACAGACCCTTCTGTGCATAGGCAGCTAAGGCGGCTAGCCCGCATCTTTCTGATGTGGCGCGTGCACTCCATCCTGCCTTCGTGTTCCGCTTGCCTCGGGCTTGAACATGAAGCCGGTTCCTCGACTCGATGAACCCGGGCCCGTCTTTCAGACGTTGCAAAGCAAGGAAACTCTGAAAGGCAAAACGAGCCAAGGAAGCCGAGGAGTTTGGCGACAAGGGTCTCGCCGTGCAGCTCGAGGACATGCTCAGGGACGAAAGCGGGCACGCGGAGGAAACCGAGCGTATCCTTCGGGACTGGCCCTTGTAGGAGGAGCAGCCTCTGCCCTTGGGGAGGAATCGCCGGGCGCTCTCACCTGCGGTACAGACACGGTTTTCCGCGCCTGCTTCCCGGGCGGAAAACTTGCTTGCCAAGGGTTGACCGCCGCGACAAGCTCAGGCGCCATGAGCAGGAAGATCCGCATGGGAATGGTGGGAGGCGGTCAGGGCGCGTTTATTGGCGCGGTGCACCGCATCGCGGCCAATCTGGATGGTCAAATCGAGTTGGTGTGCGGGGCTTTCAGCTCGGACCCGGAACGTTCCAAAGCATCGGGGCGGGATTTGTTCCTTGCCGCGGAGCGTTGTTATGGGACCTACGAAGAGATGATGGCGCGGGAAGCGGCGCGTGCGGCCGAGGAAAGAATGGACTTCGTCTCCATCGTCACCCCTAACCACGTGCATTTTCCCCCGGCCAAGCTGGCCATGGAATCGGGCTTTCATGTGTTGAGCGACAAGCCCGCCACATTTGATCTGGCGGAAGCGAAAGATCTGCAGCGGATTGCTCGGGAGACGGGGCGCCTTTATGGATTGACCCACAATTACACAGGCTATCCGCTGGTCAAAGAGGCGCGGGAGATGGTCCGGTCCGGGAAGCTTGGCGTCATCCGCAAAGTGGTCGTCGAGTATCCCCAGGGCTGGCTGGCCACCCGTCTCGAGGCGACCGGTCAGAAGCAGGCGGATTGGCGGACCGATCCGGCGCGGAGCGGCGCGGCGGGATGTATGGGGGATATTGGGACGCATGCGGAGAATCTCGCTGAATACATCACTGGCTTGAAGATTCGCGAGTTGCTGGCGGATCTGACCATATTCGTCGAGGGCCGGCAGTTGGATGATGACGGCAACGTGTTGCTCCGCTTCGAGAACGGGGCCAAGGGCGTGCTGCACGCCAGTCAGATTTCCGTGGGCGAAGAGAACAACCTGAACATCCGGGTGTATGGCGAGAAAGGCGGGATCGAGTGGCATCAGCGAGAGCCGAACTCGCTGCTGGTGAAATGGCTCGATGCGCCGATGCAAGTTTACCGGACGGCATCGGGTTATCTGAGCCCGGCAGCGGCGGCGAATACGCGGACCCCGCCGGCTCACCCGGAAGGGTATTTGGAAGCGTTCGCCAACATTTATCGCAATTTCGCCAATCACATCCGCGCGGTCGAGACCGGAAACGAGGCCGATCCGCTGGCGATGGATTATCCGAAGATCGAAGACGGGATTCGCGGGATGGCCTTCATCGAAGCGGTGGTGCGAAGTTCAGCGGCGGGAGGAGTTTGGACCCCTTTGGAGTGTTGAGCGGGGAGTCGAGCAGGAGCAGGGAAGAGGAGGGGCCCGCGACGAAAGGCGATTTTTTTCCAACAACGTCAAAAAACTTCATCGACTTATGGCAAGACCCGTAACCTTGTTTACCGGCCAGTGGGCAGACCTGCCGCTGGAGACCATGCTGGAAAAAGCGAAGTCGTTCGGATACGACGGAGTCGAGTTGGGGTGTTGGGGCGACCATTTCGAAGTCGCCAATGCCGATGCCGCTTATTGTCGAGCGAAGCGGGAGTTGTTGGATCGCCACGGATTGCAGTGTTTCGCGATTTCGTCGCATCTGGTCGGCCAGTGTGTCTGCGACGAGATCGATTCCCGGCACCAGGCCATCCTTCCGGATTACGTTTGGGGGGACGGAGATCCGGAGGGGGTGCGGCAGCGGGCGGCGGCGGAGTTGATCGAGACGGCCGCGGCGGCGAAGCGCTTCGGCGTGACTGTCGTGAACGGGTTCACCGGGAGTTCGATTTGGCGCTATCTCTATTCTTTTCCACCGGTGTCCAAGGAGGTCATCGACGAAGGCTTTGCCGATTTCGCGCGCAGGTGGACGCCGATTCTGGACGCCTTTCAAGAGCAAGGGATCCGCTTTGCTTTGGAAGTGCATCCGACCGAGATCGCCTTCGACATCGCTTCGGCGGAGCGAGCCTTGGAAGCGATCAACGGTCATCCGGCCTTTGGGTTCAATTACGATCCCAGTCACTTTGGTTACCAGGGGGTGGATTACGTGAAGTTCATCCGCAAGTTCCACGACCGGATCTTCCATGTGCATATGAAAGACGCCGGGTGGTCGGATGTTCCGGCGGAAGCGGGCGTCTTCGGCGGCCACGTCGATTTCCACGATCCGCGCCGCTACTGGGACTTCAAGTCGGTGGGCCGCGGCAACATCAATTTTGAGAAGATCATCCGGGCCTTGAACGACATTGGTTATGCCGGACCGCTCTCCGTCGAGTGGGAGGACGGCGGGATGGACCGGGAATACGGAGCCAAGGAATCCTGCGAATTCTGCAAGCGCCTGGATTTTCCGCCCTCGAACATCGTCTTCGACGCGCA
>DATKCT010000159.1:0-11213 GCA_035513055.1 Verrucomicrobiales bacterium
GTTCCGCGAGGGAGACATCTTCACATCGGGCTCACAGATCTGTGAAATGTTCCTTTACCCGAAGGGCGAAGGCGTGACCTACGATCCGCAGGGCCGGAGCATCCGGAACTTCTGGGAAGACCACGGTCTGACCGGCGACAATACCCTGGAGGCTCCTTACAACGGGATATACCCGCGGGTAACCACGAAATCCAACGTGTTCAAGATCTACATGACAGTGCAGGCCTTGCAGAAGGCGCGGAGCACGCCGGTGGATAGTTTCGTGGCGGGCCGGGATAAGGATCAAGTCAACGCGGAGTACCGGGGCTCGGCGGTGATCGAGCGCTACATCGATCCGAACAACGAGGATATCCCGAACTACAAAGCGGATCTGGCGATGCGGGAGCCGTCGATCGACTTCTTCTACCGGTGGCGCGTGGTCAACGTCCAGCAGTTCTCGCCGTGACCGGGAAGAGAAGAGAAGTGGCTGCGAGCTAGAATCGAACGGGTTTCTTTCGGGTTGTTCCTTCGACCCTGGAACCAGCGGAAAGGAGAGGTCGTAACGGCCTCTCCTTTCTTGTCTTGCCGAAGGGATCTGGCTTCTTCCCAGCCCAGTCCGCCGGGGAAGCCTTTGGACGTCATTGTCCCCCCCCGGATTTGCATCCGGCCCGGGTTGGGGCGATGGTGTTCTCGATTTGGTGTGGTTTGCACGAGGCGCCAGCAGCCAAATCACAACCCTAGTCATCCCGATGCGACGCCGACGCTTTCTCTATTCCGCTGGTGCGACTTGCGCTCCGTTTATGCTGTTTCCTCCGCTGATCCGCACGGATGAGAGCGCTGAAGGCGGCGCCGCCAGTCCGGAATCCGGGACGGCTTCCGCGCCAGAGGCGAATTCTGCGGATGCCTGGCCCGTTTTTCGCGGCACGCCCGTTTTGAATGGAGTGGCCCGGGCTGCGCTGCGGCCCCCGTTGAAAGAGGCATGGGCCGTCGCTGCGGCCGGAGCGGTGACGGCGACGGCGGCGATCTCCAATGGTCGCGTCTTCGTCGGATCGGTTGAAGGAGACTTCCTGGCGTTGGATTTGACGACGGGGAAAGAAGTGTGGAAAGCCGATCTGGGGGACGTGATTGAAAGCTCCGCCTGCGTGGTCGATGGGAACGTCTATGTCGGTTGCGGAGACATGGCGTTGTATTGTCTGGACGCCGCCACGGGGGCGGCGCGTTGGAGATTCGAGACCGAAGGCGAGATCCTCGGCGGCGTGAACTATCACCGGGACGGCGAACGGCTGCTGATTTACGCCGGGAGTTACGACAATTCTCTGTACTGTGTGGACGGGGCGACGGGACAGAAGGTCTGGTCCTATGAGTCCGGCAATTACATCAATGGGACGCCTACGGTGGCGGAGGGGAACGTCTTTTTCGGCGGCTGTGACGGGTCGCTCTATATGATCGAGGCCCTCAAGGGCACGGAAACGGCCAAGATCGTGATTGACAACTACATGGCCAATTCCGTGGCGGTCGACGCGGGGATGGCCTATCTGGCCCACTATGGGAACGAAGTGGTGGCGGTGGATTTGGCGAAGAAGGAGAAAGTCTGGTCGTTCCGGGAACGGGACTTTCCATTCTTTGCATCTCCGGCCCTAACCAAAGACCGTGTGTTCGCGGCCGGACGCGGAAAGAGACTCTACGCCCTGGATCGCGCCACGGGCGGGCTGGTCTGGGAGTTCAAGGCCCGGCGGAGCTTGGACAGTTCGCCGGTGGTGTCGGGGGAAGTCCTTTATGTGGGTTCGGACGACGGTTGGCTATATGGAATCGATGTGGCCACAGGCGAGGAGCGCTGGTCGGTGGAGATTGGAAAGGCGATCAAGGCTTCTCCGGCGCTGGTGGAAGGGCGGCTGGTGATCGCCGCTGAGGACGGGCAGGTTCGCTGTTTCGTTCCGGCCTGAGCTTGAGCCTGTGCCAGAGACCGGGTCCGGGCAAGCGGCGCTCCCGAGGAGACCGCGCTTTAGCCGGCGGCAAAACCGTGTAATGTAATTGAGCATGCCGAATACTGACAGTGAGCGGAATACGCGAGTGCAACCCTTGAGGATTGCTGCGGAGGAGGAAACGGAAGCAGGGAACTATTTCGTCGCCAATTATCCGCCCTTTTCTTTTTGGAAACCGCAGCACGTCCAGGCGTTGGAACGTCAGTTGGATCAACCGCCCGCGGCCGATACGCCTTTGGGCGTGTATTTCCACATTCCTTTCTGCCGGAAGCGCTGTCATTTTTGTTATTTCCGGGTGTACACCGACCGGAACGCCGCGGAGATCTGGGCCTACATCGAAGTGGGAATGCGCGAGTTCGAGACGGTGGCGAAGCGGCCTTATCTGCGGGGGAGGAAACCGTTGTTTGTGTATTTCGGGGGAGGCACACCGTCGTATTTGTCGGCGTCGCAATTGCGGGAACTTACGTCCCGGATGAAGAAGATCATGCCCTGGGACGCGGCGGAGGAGGTGGCCTTTGAATGCGAGCCGGGCACCCTCACGGAGAAGAAGCTGGAGGCGATCCGGGAGATGGGAGTGACCCGGCTGAGTTTGGGAGTGGAGAATTTCGACGATCACATTCTGGAGATCAACGGGCGCGCCCATCGCTCCCGGGAGATCGACCGCGCTTATGGTTTTGCCAGAAATCTCGCGTTCGATCAGATCAACATCGACCTGATCGCGGGGATGATGGAGGAGACGGAGGACAACTGGCGGCGTTGTGTGGAAAAGGCGGTGGAGATGGAACCGGATTGCGTGACGGTTTATCAGATGGAGATCCCCTACAACACGACGATTTACCGGCAGATGAAGGAATCTGGGAAGCTGGTGGCGCCCGTGGCGGACTGGCAGACCAAGCGGCGCTGGGTGGACGAGGCTTTCCAACGATTCGAGGAGGCGGGATATACGGTGTCCAGCGCCTACACAGTGGTGCGGGACCCGGCCCGGGTGAAGTTCGTGTATCGTGACCGTCTTTGGGAAGGGGCGGACTTGCTGCCGTTGGGCGTGGCTTCATTCGGCTGTCTGGCCGGCATTCACTATCAGAACCAAGCGGATGTGGGTCCCTATATGGAAGCGGTGAACAGCGGGAAGGCCCCGGTGTTCCGGGCCTACCCAACCACGGCGGACGAGCGCTTGGTGCGGGAATTCATCCTCCGACTGAAGCTGGGGCGGGTGACTGCGTCCTACTATCGCGACAAATTCGGCGTGGATGTCCGGGAACGGTTCCGCGTCCCGCTCGAGTATCTTTCCAGCGAGGGTTTCCTCGAAGTGGATGGGGATGAGATCCGGTTGACCCGGGCCGGTCTCCTCCAAGTGGACCGCCTGCTGCACGAGTTTTTTCTCAAACAACATCGGAATGCCCGGTACACTTGATCAGGCCAAGAAGCGCGAGGAGTGGCTGGCGCCGCTCCTGCATTTTGGAGGCGACGCCGGTTCGGGAATATCGGGACTGCGTTTTCTGGAAGCGGAGGATTTGCCTGAGCCCGCGCGCGCATTGCTCGCTCACGAGCAGGACATGACGCCCACCCTGCGGGACTATCACGCGGAAGCCCTCGTCTTGGAAGTGCTGGCTGCGGAGCGGGCCGGGAGCGCGCTTGTGCGAAAGGTCCTTTTGCGCGGGCGAGAGAGCGGCCGGGTGGTCGAGTTCGGCGCCATCCGGATCGATTTGTCTCAGCTCGCCGGCCGGGTGCGGCAACGCGTCGAGGCGGGGCGGGATCCGCTCGGTGGAATCTTGGAGGAGGAGGGGCTGCGGCACTCGAGTCAACCCCGCGGTTTTTTTTCGGCTTTGATTGCTCCGAAATTGGGGAAGGTGATCGGGGCCTCGCTGGATACGCGATTGTATGGAAGATGCAATCAGTTGACCCTGGAAGATGGTTCGGTGTTTGCCGAGATCGTCGAGTTGCTTCCGCCGCACCGTCCGGGGGCATCCGCGGGCGGGGCCGGGACGTAGGAAAAGAATGGAGATCACCCTCACATGAGCGACCAAGACTACGATGTCATAGTAGTGGGAGGAGGCCCGGCGGGGTCGACCGCGGCGGCATTGACAGCCGAGTACGGACACCGGGTGCTTTTGCTCGAGAAGGAGCGGTTCCCCAGGTATCACATCGGCGAGTCGTTGATGCCGTTTTGTTATTTCTCGCTCGAGCGTCTGGGCGTCTTGGGGGCGATGGAGAAGCTGGGCTTCACGCGCAAATACTCGGTTCAGTTTGTGAACACGGACGGGATGCAGTCGCGGCCGTTTTATTTCTTTCAACATCTCGATCATCCCGCCGCCACGACCTGGCAGGTGAACCGGGCTGAATTCGACGCGATGCTGCTGCGGCATTCCGAAGCGCGAGGTGTGGAGGTTCGTCAGGAAACGAGAGTGCGCGATGTGACGCGAGGCGGGGATGGGGCCGTGACGGGGGTGATTGCGGAGGGTCCAGGTGGACAGCGTGAGGAGTTACGCGGTCGAATCACCATCGACGCCACAGGCCGGGACGCGTTCTTGCAAAGCCGCAACCGTTGGCGCCGTCGCGACCCCGAGCTGAACAAAGTCTCGATTTGGACCTATTATCGGGGCTCGAAGCGCGACGAGGGATACGACGAAGGCGCCACCACGGTGGCCTACCTTCCCGGCAAGGGATGGTTTTGGTACATCCCGCTGCGGGACGACGTGGTCAGCGTGGGTATCGTCGCGGAGCATGACTATCTATTCGCGGAGACCCGCCGGCCTGAGGAGATATTCGCCCGGGAGATCCGGCGCAACGCCTGGATTGAGGATCACTTGTCGACCGGAGAGCAATTTGGGCAGTATTGGACGACGGGGGAGTACTCCTATCGGTCCGAATACTGTGCGGAAGACGGAGCGGTGTTGGCCGGAGACGCCTTTGCCTTCTTGGATCCGGTGTTTTCTTCGGGCGTCTTCCTTGCGCTCAAGAGCGGCGAAATGGCTGCGGACGCCGTCCATGCCGCGCTGGAGGCGGGAGACGTGTCGGCGGCGCGGTTTGAGGATTACGGGAAGCGCTTGTGCCGGATGATCGAGATCATGCGGCGCCTGGTTTACGCGTTTTACGATCCGCAGTTCCGGTTCGGCGATCTCGTGGGGACCTATCCGGAATTGCGGGGAGATTTGACCGATTGTCTCATCGGCAATGTCGAACGCAGCGATTTTGCGGAGCTGCAATCGGCCCTGAAGCAGTTTGCCGGACTTCCCGAGGAACTCGACTATGGCGGCCGGGGTTTATCTTCACGCGACCGGGAAGTGGTCTGTTCATGAGGATTATTCATTTCACGCCAGGCACGGGAAACTTCTTCTGCGGGAGTTGTTTGCGCGATCATGCGGCGATGAAGCGGCTGAGGTCGCTGGGGCACGACGTGGTGATGGTGCCGCTCTATCTGCCATTGGTGCTGGATGAAGACGGCGGGGAGAACGTGCCCCTGGCGCCGTTGTTTCTGGGCGGGGTGAACATGTATCTCCAGCAAAAGTTCCGGCTCTTCCGGCGCACGCCAGCTTGGATCGACCGGTGGTTCGACCGGAGGGGCGTGTTGCTGGCGGCGGCGAAGCGGGCGGGCATGACCCGGGCCCGGGATTTGGGTGAGCTGGCGGTTTCGACCCTGCGTGGCACGCAGGGCCATCAGCGCAAGGAGTTGGAGAAGCTGCTGACCTGGCTGCGGGAACAGGACCGTCCCGATCTGGTGTCGTTCTCGAACGGATTGTTGACCGGATTAGCGGCGGCCGTCCGGGAAGAGTTCTCCGTTCCCGTGGTGTGCTCCTTGCAGGGAGAGGATTCTTTCCTGGAGGCCTTGCCCGAACCATACCGCTCGGAGAGTTGGGATCTCTTCCGGCGCAACAGCGAGGAGATCTCGCGGTTCATCGCCGTGAGCGAGTATTATGCGGAAGTAATGCGGGCGCATCTGCGCTTGGACCCTGGGAGCATTGAGCCGGTGCTGAATGGCGCCGATCTTTCTGGTTTTCGCGACAGCGAACCTGGAGAACCCCCGGCGATTGGCTACCTTGCCAGGATGTGTTATGGGAAAGGGCTGGAGACGCTGGTCGACGCCTACCTGGAGCTGCGCCGCCGGAGGCCGCAGCGGGTGTTGCTGCATGTGGCCGGGGCGATGACCGCCGTGGACGAGCCGCTCGTAGCGAAGCAGCGCTCGAAGCTGAAGCGAGCCGGATTGCTGGGCGACGTCGAGTTTTTCCCCAATGTCACGCACGAAGAGAAGGTGGAGTTTTTCCGCCGGCTGACGGTGTTCTCGGTTCCAGCTCACTACGGTGAGGCCTTTGGGTTGTATGTTGTCGAGGCGTTGGCCTCCGCGGTCCCTGTCGTGCAGCCGGCGCATGGAGCTTTTCCCGAAGTGTTGGCCCGCTCGGGCGGAGGTCTTCTCTGCCGGCCGAATGATCCCGAGGATCTTGCGGCGAAATGGATTCAGCTTTTGGATCGCCCAGAGGAGGCAAGGAACCTGGGCCGGGAAGGGCAGGCCGGAGTGCGTGCTTACTTTACCGCGGATCGAATGACCGCCGATTTGCTGCGGGTGTTCGAGGAAGTGGTGCGTGGCGAACAGCAGACCTCACGGAACGTGGCGGTGGCTTCTTGATTCCTATGATGAACAGGGAGCCGGGTGAGAGGCGAGGTGTTCCGGTGTTCGAGTGGAAAATGCGCGTTCCCTTTGCGGACACCGATCTGGCGGGGATCGTCCATTTTTCGAACTTTTTTCGTTACATGGAGAACGCAGAGCACGCCTTTTACCGGTCCCTGGGTCTGTCGGTCCATCCCGGGGGCAGCGGTCCGGAGCCCGCTGTGGCGTGGCCCAGGGTTCGAGCCGCCTGCGACTACCGGAAGCCTTTGCGCTTCGAGCAGGAGCTAACGATCGAGATCCGGCTGCACGAGTTGCGCAGGCGATCCATTCGATACGGATTTGTCTTTCGCCTGCCAGACGACCCCGAGGCCATTGCTGAAGGGGAAGTGGCGGTGGTGTGCGTGGGTCTGCGCCCGGAGGGCGGGATTCACGGCGCGGTCGAGATTCCCGCGCTCTGGCGAAGCCGCATCGAGGCGGCTGCCGGGGATTGAGACGCCATTTCTCACCTCAATCCCGCAGCCAGGATGAAGTGGCAGCGCGCCACAGCAGAAAGGGCGTTGGCTAGTCCATCGCGAAGCGTCCGGCGTAGGCGTCACGGTCGAAGGCTTCTGCCCCAGGTTGCTCTTCCTTTCGCAACACGCAGTTTTCCAGCACCAGGACGTCCATTCCGGTGCCCAAGAAACAGCGGTAGGCTTCGGCCGGCGTGCACACGATGGGCTCCCCCCGCACATTGAAACTCGTGTTGATCAGCACGGGACAACCGGTGCGCGCCTCGAACTCCCTCAACAAGCGGTGAAAACGCGGATTGCGGTCCTGATCCACGGTCTGAATCCGCGCCGAATAGTCGACGTGGGTAACGGCCGGGATCGTCGACCGTTCGATGCCGAGTTTTTCCAAGCCCTGGACTCCGCTGAGGTCGTCGGGATCCCCACGCCGCTGTTCCGCTCGAACTTCAGCCACGAGGAGCATGTAAGGGCTTTCCTCACCTTCCCTCCAGTCGAAATACTCTGCGGCGCGTTCGGCGAGGACGGCGGGAGCGAAAGGCCGAAACGATTCCCTGTATTTGATTTTCAGATTCATGACCTGCTGCATAGCCGGCGACCGCGGATCGCCGAGAATACTGCGGTGGCCGAGAGCCCGGGGACCGAACTCCATGCGGTCTTGGAACCATCCGACCACGAGCCCGGCTTCCAGGTAGCCTGCGGTCAAGGCGCAGAGTTCCTGCTCGCCGGGGATCCGGGTCCAGACCGCGCCTGCATCATTCAACCAATCTTCGATCTCCGCGTTGGAAAAAGAGGGCCCCAGGAAGGACCCGCCCTGCAAGTCCAGCGATGAGGGGTTCTTGGGGCGATTCAGAAGCTGATGCCAGACGAACAACGCGGCTCCAAGGGCTCCTCCGGCGTCTCCCGCAGCCGGTTGGATCCAGATCTTCTCGTAGGGACCTTCGCGCAAGATGCGTCCGTTGGCCACGCAGTTCAAGGCCACGCCTCCGGCGAGACAGAGCTGGCGGGAGCCCGTCCGCGCGTGCGCGTGACGGGCCATGCGCAGGAGAATCTCTTCCGCTGCCGCTTGAACGCTGGCGGCCACATCCATATCCAGTTGTTCCATGGCCGAGTCCGGCGGTCTCGGCGCCCTTCCGAACAAGGCGTGGAAACGCTCGTTGGTCATGCGCAATCCCTGACAATACTGAAAAAACTCCATTTGCAACCGGAACGATCCGTCCGCTTTGAGATCCAGAATCCGTTCGAGAATCACATCGCGATATCTTGGCGACCCGTAAGGCGCCAATCCCATCAGCTTGTATTCGCCGCTGTTGACCCGGAATCCGCAGTAATAGGTGAACGCGGAATACAACAGGCCTAACGAATGAGGAAAGCGTTGCTCTTCCAGCATCTCGATGCGGTGGTCCTGGCCGCGGCCGATAGTAGAGGTGGACCATTCTCCGACGCCATCGACGGTGAGGATGGCCGCTTCTGGAAAGGGACTCGGAAAGAACGCGCTGGCGGCATGAGCCTCGTGATGTCCGACGAAGACGTAAGGACGGCGGTAGGCGCCGCGCAGCGCGGAATCCATGGTTCGGGGAAGGAACAACTTGTGCTTCAACCACAGGGGTATCGCGCGGCAAAAGCTTCGAAATCCCGCCGGAGCATATCCGAGGTAGGTTTCCAGCAGCCGCTCGAACTTCAGAAGCGGTTTCTCGTAGTAGACCACATAATCCAATTCCGCTTCCCCGATCCCCGCTTCCCGCAGGCAATACTCGACGGCATGGCGCGGAAAGCTCTCGTCATGCTTCTTCCGGGTGAATCGCTCTTCCTGTGCCGCAGCAACGATGGCCCCGTCGCGCAACAATGCCGCAGCGGAGTCATGGTAGAATGCGGAGATCCCGAGAATATGCATGAGGAGTCGGCGGACTGGACCGGGAGGCAGGGGAACGGAGGCAGCAAGGAACGCGCAGCCCGCCGCGGAAGAGTCAAACAGTTTGAGAACTGCGGGCTAGGTCTGGAACAGACTGGAGACGGATTCGCCGCGGTGAATGCGGCGGATGGCCTCGGCGAGGAGGGAGGCGATGCTGAGGGGAGAAACGCGCGGTCCGCTGGCCATGGGCACGCTGTTGGTGCAGATGAGTTCTTCGATCGAGGAATCCTCGATTCTCTTCCGGCCCATGTCGTTGAGCACGGCGTGGGAAACTCCGGCCCGGATCGAGGTCGCGCCTTCGGCCATGAGCAGCTCCGCCGCCGCGGTCAGGGTTCCCGCGGTTTCGGTCAAGTCATCGACCAGCAACACGTTGCGGCCCTTCACGTTCCCGATCACGTTGCGCGCCTCGACTTCGGTGGCGCTGACGCGGTGCTTGGCCACGATGGCCAAATCCGCCCCGAGAGCTGTCGAGTAGGCGTGACACATTTTGATGCCCCCGACATCCGGCGAAACGACCACGAGATCCTCGTGATGGTTCTTTCGGATGTAATCGAGAAGCACCGGGGCGGCGTAGAGATGATCGACGGGAATGTCGAAAAAGCCCTGAATTTGGCCGGCGTGAAGGTCCATGGTCAGGACCCGGTCGACGCCCGCAGCAGTGAGGAGGTTGGCCACGAGTTTGGCGGTGATCGGTACTCGACTCTCGTCTTTACGGTCCTGACGGGCGTAGCCGTAAAAGGGAAGCACGGTAATGATCCGCTCGGCCGAGGCGCGTTTGACCGCGTCGACCATGATCAACAGCTCCATCAGATTGTGGTTGGTCGGCGGACAAGTGGGCTGGACGATGAACACGTCGAGACCGCGGATGTTTTCGTTGATCTTGACGAAGGTTTCGCCGTCGGGAAAAGCCGTTACGTCGGCATTGCAAAGAGAGATGCCGAGTTCGGTGGCGATCTCCTGCGCCAGGGCGGGGTGCGCGGTCCCGCAGATCAGCTTGAGGTGCATCGGTTCGGGCACAGGACCGGGAGTCTGGAGCAGAAAGCCAGAAAGCAAAAGGGGAAACTGGGGGGTTGCACTGCCTAGGCGGCAACGGGACTTCGGAGGCCACGTTTTCAAGGGGAGCGGAGGCGGGAGGCGCCGGCTTTCCCTGGCCGTTGACCCCCCCACGGCGCTGCGCGCCTCGAGAAAGAGCGCCGGTTCTCGCCGTAGTCCAAGAGCCTCCGGGTTCCGTTGGCCGTTGAATCCAAAAAACACATGAAACTATTCAACGCCAATGCCTTGGCCCCCTTCGGTGCATGGGCATTTTCTCCTATGGCGACCATGCGGAGTAGCCCTTGCCGGCGCGCCCGAGTTCTCCGACAATGCGCGCGGTGGATGGTTCCGAAAGAAGACTGAAGCGGCTGCGCAGGCGGGCGCTCCGAGTGACCGAAGACGTTTTCCGGGCGCTCCCCAACGATTTGCGCGAGATGGCCGATCGTGTCCCCATTTTCTTGGAGGCAGCCGCGCCGTCTCCCGATGAGGATCTCTTGGGGTGCTTCGAAGGATCGAGTTTGGCGGAAGAGGCGGCTGGACCCGAGGACAGCCCGCGGATCACGCTCTACCTCGAGGCGATCGACGCTTATACAGAGGGAGATCCGGTTTCATTTGGCGACGAAGTTCGCGTGACGCTTTTGCACGAGCTGGGCCACTTCTTTGGCTGGAACGAGGACGAAGTCGCGGCCCGGGGGTTGGACTGAGCTGCCGGGCCTTCGGGCGCCGGCCCTCGGGCGCCGGGTCAAGCGGCGCCCGGCGGTCGTTTCGGGGAGCAAATGTGTTTCCATGGGCCTGAACGCATTGACGCGAGGCCTTTCCCTGGTGAAGGTCTGGGCCAGCATATACGGATCTCATGTCGAAACTATTCAACTCTGCTAAGGGGGCCGGCTCGTTCTGGGGAGATGCCGGCCAGAGTTCGCAATCCCGCCCGGGACCCGCCGGCGCACTGCTGCTTGCCTTGGGAGGTTTCCTGTGGTCGAGCGGAATTGCGGGGGCCATCGTCATCGACGGGAATTTTGACGATTGGTTGGGCCTCCCGCCCGGTCCTGCGCCGGTGGTGGTTACCGATCCGGCGGATTTGCCGGACAGCAGCGGAGACATCCGGGAGATCCAGGCGGTGGTGGAGGGCGATGAATTGGTGCTTTCGATGACGGTGGAAGGCATCATTACGCCTTCGGTGGAGCAAACGCCTGAGGGCAAGACCA
>DATKCT010000160.1:0-11231 GCA_035513055.1 Verrucomicrobiales bacterium
GTTCCGCGAGGGAGACATCTTCACATCGGGCTCACAGATCTGTGAAATGTTCCTTTACCCGAAGGGCGAAGGCGTGACCTACGATCCGCAGGGCCGGAGCATCCGGAACTTCTGGGAAGACCACGGTCTGACCGGCGACAACACCCTGGAGGCTCCTTACAACGGGATTTACCCGCGGGTAACCACGAAATCCAACGTGTTCAAGATCTACATGACAGTGCAGGCCTTGCAGAAGGCGCGGAGCACGCCGGTGGATAGTTTCGTGGCGGGTCCGGATAAGGATCAAGTCAACGCGGAGTACCGGGGCTCGGCGGTGATCGAGCGCTACATCGATCCGAACAACCAGGATATCCCGAACTACAAAGCGGATCTGGCGATGCGGGAGCCGTCGATCGACTTCTTCTACCGGTGGCGCGTGGTCAACGTCCAGCAGTTCTCGCCGTGACCAGGAAGAGAAGAGAAGTGGCTGCGAGCTAGAATCGAACGTGTTTCTTTCGGGTTGTTCCTTCGACCCTGGAACCAGCGGAAAGGAGAGGCCGTAACGGCCTCTCCTTTCGCTCCGCGATAGAAGGCGGCGGCGCTCGCCCCGGACGCCGATCGCTTCGCTTGCTCATCCGCGGGGCGCCGTTACTCTTTCCGAATGCCAAGGGTGCTCTCCATGAATGCCCCGGTCGAGGCGCCGCTCTTGACCGCCGGGGATTCCCTGGGATGGCCCGAACCCGCAGTGCTGGAATGGTTGTGTCGATGAAGCGCCTTCAGACCACGATCCAACTCCTGTTGATGCCGGGGGCTCTCGCGATTGTGAATCCGGCGGCGGAAGCGGCTTTGCCGGCTTCGATAAGCAGTTTGGTCGAGAGTCACTGTTTGGATTGTCATGATCCGGACGTGTCAAAAGGCGGGCTGGACCTGACCACGGGCCTGTCCGGCGAGGTGGCGCTGCATTCGGAACTGTGGGAGAAAGTGGTCCGGAGGTTGCGGACGCGTCAAATGCCCCCGGCCAGCAAGAAATCGCGTCCTGGCGAGGACGAGTACGAATCGACGGTTGCGGCGCTGAATGCGGCCCTCGACGCCGCGGCAGCCGCTCGTCCGAGACCGGGGCGGACGGAGACGGTTCGCCGTCTGACCCGCACGGAGTATGGCAACGCCATTCGGGACCTTCTCGCTCTGGAGGTAGACGCCGTGGCACTCTTGCCGGCGGATGAAGTCAGTTATGGTTTCGATAACGTGACTGTGGGCACGCTGTCTCCGGCTCTTTTGGACCGCTACATCACTGCGGCCCAAACGATCAGCCGGCAGGCGACCGGAAGCGCCCTGCGGGAACCCGGCTCTTCCGCCATCCGCGTGCGTCCCGACATCACTCAGGAGGAACGTGTGGAAGGTCTTCCTTTCGGAACGCGCGGCGGCACGCTGATTCGTCATACCTTCTCCCGCGACGGAGAATACGAGATCAAGGCGCGACTGGCCCGGGACCGCAACGAAGAGGTCGAGGGTCTGACAGAGCCGCACGAATTGTTGGTGTTGTTGGACCGCAAAGAAGTGGGATCCTTCACCGTGCGCCCGCCGCGACCTGGGCAGGGTCACGCGGAAGTCGATGCCCATCTCGAGATTCGCCTGCCGGTGGAAGCGGGTCTCCACGAGCTGGGAATCACCTTTGTCAAGAATCCCACTTCGCTGCACGAGACACTGCGGCAGCCTTACGAAGCCCATTTCAATTTTCACCGGCATCCGCGCACGGGCCCGGCTGTCTATCAAGTTGGCGTGACTGGGCCGTACGATTCGGAAGAACCGGGCGATTCACCGAGCCGGCGACGCATTTTTGTCGCCGAGCCGGTTTCGCCGGAAGAGGAAGAGGACTGCGCCAGGACAATCCTGGCGAATCTGCTGCGCCGCGCCTGGCGGCGGCCGGTGAACGGGGAGGATGTCGAGCGCGTGCTGCCGTTCTTTCGCGAGGGCCGGGAATCGGAGAGCTTCGATGCGGGCATCGAGGCGGCTTTGAGCGCAGTTTTGGTTAGCCGGGAGTTCCTCTTTCGCGTCGAAACGGACCCCGAGGGTCTCCAACCGGGAACGCCCTATCCGGTGAGCGATATCGAGTTGGCGTCGCGGCTTTCCTTTTTCCTCTGGAGCAGCATCCCCGACGACGAATTGCTCGCACTGGCCGAACGCGGGGAGTTGACCAAACCGGAAGTGATGGAGAAGCAAGCTCTCCGGATGTTGGCTGACCCCCGAGCCACGGCGCTCGCGCACAACTTCGGCGGGCAATGGCTCCATCTGCGCAATCTCGACGCCATTACGCCGGACGGGCGCTTGTTTCCCGGTTTCGACGACAATCTCCGGCAGGCGTTCCGGCGGGAGACCGAGCTGCTTTTCGAGGAAATTCTGCGCGAGGACCGGAGCGTGCTGGGGTTGCTGCGGTCGCGACATGGTTATCTCAACGAACGCTTGGCCAAACACTATGGCGTTCCCCACGTTTACGGCTCGCATTTCCGGCGGGTAAGCTTGGCGCCTGAGGACCAGCGGGGCGGTTTGCTGCGGCAGGGGAGCATCTTGACGGTGACCTCCTACGCTACGCGCACATCTCCCGTGCTTCGCGGAAAATGGATCCTGGAGAATCTGATCGGCACGCCTCCGTCTCCTCCCTTGCCCGACGTGCCGGCCCTGGATGAGAACACGGTATCGGCCAACCTGCCCGTGCGCGAGCGTTTGGCGCAGCACCGGGCCAACGCCGCCTGCGCCAGTTGTCACGAGTTCATCGATCCACCCGGATTCGCGCTCGAGCATTTCGATGCGGTAGGGCGCTGGCGAATGCTGGAGGAAGGCCAGCCAGTGGATGCCTCGGGAGGATTGCCTGATGGAAGCGTCTTTGCGGGAGCAGATGGGCTCGAGGAAGGGCTGCTCCACCGGCCCGAGATCTTCGTGAACACGCTGGTCGAGAAACTGCTGGTCTTCTGCCTCGGCCGCGGCGTGGAACCCTACGATGGGCCGGCGGTGCGCGCGATCGTTCGGGGGGCGCGGGACGATGAATACCGGATTTCCGCGATTATTGGTGGAATTGTCCGCAGCGTGCCCTTTAGAATGAGGGAAAGCTCATGAGCACGTTTTCCTTCGGCGGCGCGTTACCACGGCGCACTTTCTTGCGAGGGATGGGCGGCAGCTTGGCCCTGCCTTTGCTGGACGCGATGACGCCAGCCTTGGCCTCTGCGGCGCGGGCCGGCTCCGGGCCCGTGCGCCGGCTCGGCTACGTCTTCATGCCCATGGGGGCGGATCTTCCGCGCTGGACGCCTCCGGGCGGTGAGAGGCTCGAGGAACTCTCCTTTATTCTCGATTCGCTGAGGCCAGTGAAGGAGCAGGTCAGCGTGCTCAGCAACATGGAACTGGAGAACGCCTATCCGGGAACGCATGCGACTTCGAATTCCGCTTTTCTGAGTTGCGCTCGCGCCAAGCACACCGAGAGCAACGATTACTTCTTGGGGACGACGGTCGATCAGGTCGCCGCGAAAGAGATGGGGCGGGAGACGCCGTTGCCGTCGCTGGAGCTGGCCATGGACATGATGCAGACCGTGGGACAGTGCGACAACGGGTATGCCTGCGTCTATCAAAACAACCTTTCTTGGTCGTCGCCCACGACCCCACTGCCGGCCGAGGCCCATCCCCGCATCGTGTTCGAGATGCTCTTCGGAGATGGAGGCAGCCCGGCGGACCGGCGCGGCGCGCTCCGCAAACGCGCCAGTCTTTTGGATTTCGTCAGAGACGATTTGAACCGGCTGAACCGCGCGCTCGGCCCTTCGGACCGGGCCAAGGTGAGCCATTACCTGGAGAGCGTGCGCGAGGTGGAACGTCGCATTCAGATAAGCGAGAGCGGCATCGCGGACAATCCCTTGCCCGATCTCGAACGCCCTTCCGGGGCTCCCGTCTCCTACGCCGATCACGCGCGGCTCATGTTCGATCTCCAGCTTTTGGCTTTCCAAGGCGATGTTACCCGGGTCGTGACTTTTCAGTTGGCGCGGGAAACCAGCAATCGCACCTATCCGGAGATCGGGGTTCCCGACCCGCATCACCCGCTCTCGCACCATGGCAACGATCCGGAGAAGGTCGCGCGCATGGCCAAGATCAACCGGTTCCACGTGTCTCTCTTTGCGGAGTTTTTGGAGAAGTTGAAAGCGACGCCGGAGGGCGAAGGCTCGCTTCTTGATCATTCGCTGATTCTCTATGGAAGCGGCATGAGCAATCCCAACGTGCATGATCACACCAATCTGCCGATCCTGGTGGCGGGCGGCTCCGCTGCGGGGATGCGAGGGGGGCGTCACATCAAGTTTGCGGAGCCGGCTCCGTTGGCCAACTTGCACTTGACCCTGCTGGGGAAGGCCGGGGTTCGGTTGGACCAGTTCGCCGACAGCACCGGGACGGTCGACGAGCTGTTCGAACCGCTGGAGATTTGATGCGAATGGCCGGTGGACCTCAGTCCGGCTGCCGGTTTGCGCTTCGCGCCGGCGCGCAGGTTGCGCTGACGGCACTGTGGAGCGGAGCGGTCTGGGCCGCTGAAGAGCCGGCTCTGGCGGACGCCGCCCAAAGAGGCGAGTGGGACCGGGTCCTGACGCTGTTGCGAGAAGGCGCGAAGGTAGACGCGGCGCAAGCGGACGGGACCACGGCATTGCATTGGGCGGCGCATATCGACGAAGCGAATGCGCTGCGGGTCCTCTTGGAGGCGGGGGCGAGCGCGGATGCCGGCAACCGGTATGGCGTCCGCCCGCTCCATCTGGCCTGTGTCAACGGCAACGAAGAAATCGTGGAGGCCCTGCTGGCCGCGGGCTCCGATCCTAACGGAGAGCAGAGAGGCGGTGAAACGCCGCTGATGACCGCCGCCCGGACCGGGCGACCAGGGCCGGTCCGGGCGTTGCTTGAGCGGGGCGCCCGGATCGAGGCGCAGGATCGCAAGGGTCAGTGCGCGCTGATGTGGGCCGCGGCCGACGGTCATGCTGAAGTGGTGGAGATCCTCATTGCCGCTGGAGGGAACCCGGGCCGGAGGTTGAGGTCCGGGTTTACGCCGATGCTCTTTGCCGCGCGCCAAGGCCAAATCGAAGTGGTCCACACCCTGCTGCGGCATGGCGCCGATCCTAACGAAGCCATCGAGACAAAGCGGCCAGCGGGCGGGCGGGCGCCCCGCCACGGAATGAGCGCCCTCCTTTTCGCCGTCGAGAACGGTCATTTCCAACTGGCGCTCGAGCTGATCGCGGCCGGAGCCGGCCCGAACGACCAGCGGTCCGGCTTCACGCCGCTGCACGCCCTGAGCTGGGTGCGCAAGCCGAACCGGGGCGATGACGAATCCGGCCAGCCTCCTCCTCAAGGCTCAGGATCTGTGAACAGCCTTGAGTTTGTCAGGAAACTCGTCGCCGCCGGCGCCGATGTCGATTCTCGCTTGGAGAAGGGCGATTCCGGGCGCGGCAAGCTCAATCTCACCGGAGCGACTCCATTTTTGCTCGCTGCCAGGACGGCGGACCTTCCGTTGATGCAGTTGCTGGTGGAACTCGGCGCAGATCCCGCCGTGTCGAATGCGGATGGCGCCACGCCCTTGATGGCGGCGGCGGGGCTTGGATGTTTGGCTCCGACCGAGGAAGCGGGCACGGAGCGGGAGTGTGTGGCAGCGGTCGAGTATGTGCTTTCGCTGGGGGCCGAAGTGAACAGCGTCGACCGGAACGGAGAGACGGCCATGCATGGGGCAGCCTACAAGAGCTTGCCGCAAATGGTGAAGCTCTTGGAAAAACGCGGCGCCGAGATCGAGCTGTGGAACCGCAAGAACAAATACGGCTGGACGCCCCTGCTGATTGCCGAGGGATTCCGGCCGGGCAACTTCAAGCCCTCGGCGGAAACCTTAGCGGCGCTTCACGAGGTGATGCGTGCGGCTGGAATCGATCCGCCGCCTCCCACAGCCCGGCCTGTGCCAAAGGTCGAGAGTTATGAGGACGGGGATTGAGGGCCCGTTGTGCCGGCGACGGTGGTGGGCAGGGGGGGGCAGAGGGGACGGATTCCGGATCGAAAGGCCTGGGAGGCGAGCATCGTCACGTGGTTCCCGCTGGATTACCTCGACAGGCGGGCCTCCAGCTTCCCTTGGGCGTTGATTCCACACGCATGAAAATGTTCGACGCCAATACGTTGTCCCCATCGGCGCATAGGCAGTGAAGGCTTTCCAAGTTCCTCCTTTTGCGCTTGAATTCTTCGAAGCCCCAGACCATTTAACCAGTATCCATCCAACGGGAAACAATGAGTAAACTACGAGTTCTGGTCGGCACGAAGAAAGGTGCCTTTATCCTGACGGCCGACGGCAATCGGCAGAATTGGGATGTGAACGGACCGCACTTCGCGGGTTGGGAGATGTATCATCTGAAGGGTTCGCCGGCGGACCCCGATCGCATTTATGCCTCGCAATCGAGCGGTTGGTTTGGGCAAGTCATTCAACGTTCCGATGATGGGGGCCAGACCTGGCGGCCGCCTGGGAGCGATCCGGACGAGTTGATCGGCCCGGACGGCATGCCTAAGGGCGAAAGCAACAAGTTTGTTTATGAAGGCGAGATCGGCACGCACAAGTGGTACGACGGCACGCAGCATCCGTGGGAGTTTAAGCGGATCTGGCATCTGGAACCGTCGTTGACCGATCCCGACAGCGTTTATGCCGGAGCGGAGGACGCCGCTCTGTTTCAAACGGCGGATGGCGGAAGGACGTGGCGGGAGCTGCCCGGGCTGCGCCAGGCCAAGGGACATCTCTGGCAACCGGGCGCCGGAGGCATGGGTCTGCACACCATCCTCCTGGATCCGCAGAATGCGAATCGGATCTATGTTGCGATCTCGGCGGCGGGCGCCTTTCGCAGCGAAGACGCCGGCGAAACCTGGCAGCCCATCAATCGCGGATTGAGATCGCCTTACGAGTTGCCTGACCCTGACGCCGAGGTTGGTCACTGTGTGCATCGCATCGCGATGCATGAATCGCGTCCGGAAGTGCTGTTCATGCAGAAGCATTGGGACGTCATGCGCAGCGACAACGCCGGCGAGCTGTGGAGCGAGGTGAGCGGTGATCTTCCGTCTGACTTCGGTTTTCCCATTGAGGTTCACGCCCACGAGCCGGAGACGATCTATGTCGTTCCGATCAAGAGCGACTCCGAGCATTTCCCACCGGATGGAAAGCTGCGGGTGTATCGCAGCCGGACGGGCGGCAATGAATGGGCGCCGCTGACGAAAGGTCTGCCGCAGAAGGATTGCTACGTGAACGTGTTGCGCGACGCGATGTCCCGGGATTCGCTAGATCCCTGCGGCATCTATTTCGGCACGACCGGCGGTCAGGTTTACTGTTCGGCGGACGGCGGTGATTCGTGGAGTCCGATTGTTCGCGATCTCCCCGCTGTCTTGTCCGTGGAAGCGCAAACCTTGGCGTGAAAGTGAACAGCGGAGACCCTTTCAAGCGGGTTCGCGTCGAACTTCCCTATCATTTGCGAAATATGGCGGGCGTCGACGGCGACGTTCCCCTCGATGTTCCAGTCCCGGTCACGCTGAGCGCCGTGCTCGACGCGCTGGAAACCCGCTATCCGGTGCTCCGCGGAATGATTCGAGAGCATGGGACGTTGAAGCGCCGTCCGTTCATCCGGTTTTTCGCCTGCCAAGAAGATTACTCCCTGGAACCGGCGGATACCGAATTGCCCGCAGCGGTGGCCAGCGGTGCGGAAGCCTTCTACATCGTGGGCGCCATGGCCGGAGGCTGAGGGGGATGAGGGGAAGAGGACGATTCGGGGGAATCAGAAGCAGTCATGCCTAAATTTGTTATCGAACGGAACATACCGGGCGCCGGGCGCTACAGTCCGGCGGAACTTCGCGCCGCTTCCTCAAAATCGTGCCGGACTCTCGGGGAATTGGGGCCGGAGATTCAGTGGATCCAGAGCTTTGTCACCGACGACAAGCTGTTCTGCGTCTACTTCGCCTCCGGCGAGGAGATCATCCGCGAACATGCGCTGCGATCGGGTTTTCCGGCCGACGCGATCCGGGAAGTGAAAACCGTGATCGACCCGGCCTCGGCCGAGTGAGAAGATGGACGCTGGGGCCATCAGCGGCGGGATTTGCCGGGCCTGTGGCGCGAACGAATGTAAACTGAACCTTCAGATGTTTTATTGAATCGATGAAGACAAACAAGCTTATGACTCGGTGGGGGATCATTGCGACGGTGATCCCAGGATTGCTAACGGCCACGGTGGCGCTGGGCGACGAGACCTGCATGTCTCCCTACATGGCCAAGATCACCGGGCAGGAGGAATACGTTTATGTGTGGACGCTCGGAGTGGAGGGCTGGGGCGACGGCTCGGACAAGCTGGTCACGGTGGACGTGAAACCGGGCTCCGCCAATTATGGAAAGGTGGCGCACAGCGTCTCGGTGGGGGGCCGTCACGAGGCGCACCACGGCGGATTCACGGATGACCGGAGGCAGTTGTGGTTGAGCGGTCTGGACACGAGCGGGATCTTCATTTTCGACGTGGCCTCCGATCCATCCAAACCACAGTTGCTGCGGAGCATCGATGATTTTGTGGAGACGACGGGCGCGGTTGGGCCCCACGGTTTTTACGCATTGCCAGGCCGCATGCTGGTGCCGTGCTTGTCCAACGCGGAAGACCGGGGAGGGCGGACTGCGATCGCGGAGTACAGCAATGACGGCCGGCATTTGGCGACGCACTGGATGCCCACAGCGGCGGAGCCTGGTGGCGCCGAAATTGAAGAAGTGGCGGATGGCTACGGGTACGATGCGAGGGTGTTGCCGCGCAAAAACGTCATGTTGAGTTCGTCCTTTACGGGATGGAAGAACTACATGCGCCCGTTCGGCGAGTTGACGCAGGACGCCGAGGCCATGAAGAACTTCGGCCAATCCATGACCCTCTGGGATTTCCATGCGCGGAAGCCGAAGAAGGTCTTCCACGTGCCCGGGGCTCCACTGGAGGTGCGATGGGCTTGGGGACCTCGCCACAACTATGCTTTCACGGCGACGGCATTGACGTCAAAGCTTTGGCTGATCTACGAGGATGAGGACGGCAAGTGGCAAGCCAAAGAAACTGCGCACGTCGGGCCGGAAGGCGAGGGGGTCCTTCCGGTCGACATCAGCGTGAGCGCGGACGACACGCTCCTGTTTGTGGATTGCTTCGGCGACGGCAAGTGCCGCGTCTACGACGTGTCGGATCCGCACGCTCCGCGGCTGATTCACGAGCAGACCATTGGGAAGCAGGTGAACATGGTTTCCCAGAGTTGGGATGGAAAGAGGCTGTATTTCACGACCTCATTGTTGGCGAACTGGGACAAGACCGGCGAGGATAACGACCAGTTTTTGAAGGGCTACGACTGGGACGGGAAAGAACTGAAGCATCGGTTCACCGTGGATTTCAAAGCGGAGAACATTGGACGGCCGCACCTGATGCGGTTTGGTTCACGCAGCCTTTATGAATGAGATGCGGCGGCGCGCGGCGACCTTCCCAACAATCGACACTCTGATAATTACTTTGCAGGATGAAACGGTTTCTCCAAATTCTGTGTATAGGGTGGGTGTGGGCCGCGATGGCGGAAGCGTCCGCGGAAGACCCGCCGCCGGAGGCTTTCGCGGCTTTGATGGAGCGGCGGAGTCCGGACTACGACTATGATCCGCCGGCGCCGGGCAGTTATGCGCTCCCGGTAATCGATACGGCTGCGGACGGAAAGGTATTGAGCGCCGAGGGCAAAGCGACGCGGTTGCACGAGCTGATCGGAGATCGCATTGTCGTCTTGAGCTTCATTTATACCCGATGCGCCGATCCCAAGGCGTGTTTGCAGGCTACGGGAGTGCTGGCGGAGCTTCAACAGTTCAGTCGAAGCCGTGCGGACATGGCGGAGGAGGTGTTGTTTGTCACCCTGAGCTTCGATCCGGCCTTCGACACTCCGGAGGTCATGCAACGCTACGGGCGGGTGTTGCAAGAGCGGGAAGGGGGATCGGAGTGGCTTTTTCTGACGACGCGCAATAGCGAGGAGCTGCGGCCTTTGCTGAAAGCCTATGGACAACGGGTGGATCCCCGCAAGGGGCAGAGCGCGCTCGGCCCCTACTATCATCCGCTTCGCGTGTATTTAATCGACGGCGAGAAACAGGTCCGCAACATCTACAGCTTTGGGCTGCTCGATCCGCGGCTGGTTGCCACGGATATTCTCACTTTGCTGGCGGAAAGCGAGGGGGCGGCGGCGAGTGCTGAGGACGGGCGCTGAAGCCAGGAGCCGGCTCCTGGTTTTGAACGCCCGGTTCGCGCGCCAGACGGCGGCAAACGCCGCGAGGAATCAGCTTGATCATCTGGAGTAAGGCGACAGCGTAGGAGGCGGTTGGTCTAAGGTTTTTTTCATAGGCCCTACCGAGCGGCATGAAAGTAACCAGACCGGCAGGCATGTTTTTGCCCTTTTCTATGGGATGGCAGTGAAACGCGGATTAATGTTCGCAGCCCGTGCGTTCGTATTGATGTTCGCATCGGCGTTCCTGCTTTTTACAGGATTGGCTGCATACACCTTTATGCCAACGGATTCTCGGCGCGGATGATAAGTTATGAGAGTGAGCCCGCACAAGCCTTGGCATACTGGAGATGGTTTTACTTCAAACGAAGTATGCGGGGCATCCTTGGCACAGCGGTAGTCCTGCTTGTGTTCGGCGGTCTTGTGCTGTGTGGATGGATTGCGCTCGTCCGGGATGTCAGACGGAAGTGATCGGCCTGTAAAGTTCACCGCACCAATACTTGCGCCTTCAGCTGGGTGAACGACTCCGAACCCGAAGCGGAATTTCAGGAAACGGCAAACAAGAGCAAAGCGATGCTCAAGGCCGTGGCGCTGGGGGAGACGTTTGCGCGGTGAAGTGGACAGACAATCCACACGCAGGTTGGATCATCAAATTTCCAGCCGGATTTCCCAACGCCAGATTCGGGAAAGCTTCAGGCGTCGTTCGGTCTTCTTTTCCGCCGAGTCTGAGGAAATCCCGAGCACTTCTGAATGAGCGCGATTGGAATCGAGCGGCGCGCCGCTTTCATCGAATAAGTTTTCTTGCACGGGGTCGTGTTCAACTTCCAGTGTTGCTTCGGCAAGCGTGCGGAGCCTCGAAAACGCGGCCCGGCGGGGGTCGCGGGCGGGGATTCCGGGCGGGTCGCGGCGAAACCGGCGGGTGCTTGCAGCGTGATGCGTCCCCCGCTGGATCGCAGAACTCCACCCGG
>DATKCT010000161.1:0-12078 GCA_035513055.1 Verrucomicrobiales bacterium
GTCTGGCACTGGGCGACTTCGGCCAGGAGTTTGCGGGTGTAGGGTTCATCGGCCAGCAGTTGGAGGCGTTGCAGGAAGTCCTCCTGGGTCCAACCGGCCAGGGCCCATTCTACCCTGGACCCGGCCGCGCCCGTCCGTCAACTTTTTTATTTGGTGTCTGACATATTATGTAGCAGGAGGTGGAAGTGGTTGCCCAGGCAGCACCAGGCCAGGGTGCGCAGGCCGCTGAAGCGCAGTTGTCTGCGCAGCAGGGTGCGGAAGAACTCCCGTTCGCTCTCGCCGAAGACGATGTGAGGGCCGGCGAAACGGGAGACGACGTGATAGCAATGGGTCTGCCCCTGGGGACCGGGCAGGAAGCGGCGCAGCTTTCTCATGCCACCACCCTCGACCCCTCACGCCCAGTTGTCAATATTTTTATTTGGTGTCTGACATATTATGTTGAGCGATCGGACGAACTTCACGCTGCGCTGAGTGAAGCGCTGCAGGCAGGTGTGGACAAAGCTCAAGCCCCCGGCTCCGCATTGCTGGGATTGCCCGTGGCGCTGGGTGTCGCGCTTGGCCTTACGGCGAAGTTCGCTTTGGTTGCGCACGGGGCTTTGCTCTTCGATGAGCCCCTCCATGAGCAGCATCAGGTTATGCGTCAGGCAGAGCAGACGTGCTTGGCAGCTCTTGGCTACGGGAGTGCTGCCCTAAGCTTTGGTCTCATGGAGCTTGTTCTTGAACTCATCGTATTTTATTTTGTGTCTGACACAATATATTGGGGATGGGGTTGCGAGCTTGTCTGGCCTTTTGAACGAGAGCGGCGATTCTCGCCGCGGTCCAAGGGCTTTCGGCCTAAGGAAGCCTCCGGGGTGGCCCCGGGGGCGCAGGGACCGGTTCTGGCGCCCGGTCAGCGAGGGCTGCGCCGGCCCTTGGCGGTCTTTTTCGCGGCGCTCCCTTTCTTCTTAGCTTTGGCTGCTTGGGTGGAACGTAGGCTCAGTCCGGAACGTCGCATGACGGAGCGCAAACGTTCTGATTGCTGGATCAAACCTTCGAAAGCCTCCCGGGTTTCGGCATTGCCGGTGAGGCCGCGCGGAGCGGCGGCGAAGTAACGGTCCAACACGTCGCCAATATCGAGGTTGACCTCAACTTTGCGAGCCTCGACGACCTTCTTTTGAGGCGTCTTTTGCGCTTCACTCCAGAGAGCTTCGAAATCTTTGTCTGTGCTCATGACTTCGTTTGAGTTTGCGCCGGTCAAAGGGTGATCTCGTTGATCCGGATATTGTAGAGGTTCATGTTGTTCAGAGCGATGTTCTGGACGTTGATCGGCAGAGCGATGTTCTCGATGTTCAGCCGGCTGGCGGCGGCGGAGAGCGCCACATCTTGGACGAGCATGGAACCTACATTGAGGTGGGTGACCGGTTCGACGCAGAGTTCGATATCGAGGATGCCCAGATCGACGACGAGGCAACGGCGCGAAGCGATGGCGGACAAGTTGAACCCTCCGGCGGTGATTGTGCCGGCTTGGGCTGAGGGCAACTGGAGGTTTTGGACTTCGGCGCCCGGCAGAACAATGTGGTTAGCAGGCTGAAATGCGTCGATTTTTACTTGCGCTGTCGTAGTTTGGGGGACTTCGACGTTTTTCACGCTGGCGCTGCCCACTCCGAGACCGGAGAGGGTGAAGCCCGGAGAAGGCGCCTGGGTAGCGCTGAGCAACAACTGATTGAAGTCCGCGGCCCCGAGGCTGAGATTGGTGATGGGCTGCATCGCGGCGGAGACGTTGGTGGTGGACAGAGAAGGAACCTGGAAATTGATGTTGGCCAGGGAGGGCACGCTTACGTTGCCGAGGTTCATTCCGAAATGGAGTGATCCGAGGTTTTCGGTATCGCCCCAACTGCCGAGCCAACCGAGGTCCACTTTCCAGGTTAGCGTGAAGCGCAACTCCAATACCATGCGGACGTTTCGCATGAAGGCTTGAGCGCCGTTGAGGCTGGCATTCAGCCCAGTGATGGTGAGCCGGTCGATCTGGGCGACGCCGAGTGTGACCCGGCCGGCGGCAATGTCGCTCACGGTTCCGCTGTCGGCCTTGACTTGGTCCACGTTGATTTTCCGTGCGGCCGCTCCGACCAGGCCCGGAAGGGTGGAACGAAGGGCGGCGAGGAGTTCCTGCGGGACGGCGGTGGGCGCCGGGGCCGGTGTTTTTGCCGGTTTTTTGGCCATGATCTCGCGTTGGTGTGTGGAGCTTGGAACTCGAGCCCTAACAGGGATCCAGGAAGTTCGAGCTGGAGCGCCGGCCGGTTCCGTGGACAAGGGCATAGAGATCTTCACGCAATCTGTCCAGACCATTCGCAGGCCGGCAGCGCGCTTTTGCCTTTTCGGTCTGGCGTCAAGGGAAGGGGACCCGGCGGATTATAGGGCGGTTGGTCCGAGCGCTTTCCTTGACGCGCCGGGAGTCCGGAGCTAGTCAGGGAGAGTCGGATATGAAGGGCGGCTTTGGGATAGGAATGCGCTGGGGTCTCGGCCTGTGCTGGCTGGCGTTTCCGGCATTCGCTTTGGGACAGGAGGATGATGCTCGCGAAGCGGATCATGCCGCGCTGCGAGAACTGCGAGAGCGCTTTGGCGAGGCTTTGAACGGCCGGGACTTCGCCGCATTGGAACCGCTTTTGGCGGAATCCTTCACCTTCGTGGCGGTCGACAACCGGAAGTTCACAGGGGTCGAAGAATTGAAGTCATACTGGGAAAGTCTTTTCACTGGGAAGAACGCTGTACTCGCCTCGATCACGGTGGCTCCGGAGGCCGACGAGGAGACCTTTTTCTTCGGTCCCGGCTACGGGATGGCGCAGGGTAGCTCGCGGGACGTCTATGATTTCAACGTTTTGGGACGCCGAGAGATGCCGTCGCGCTGGACGGCGGTGGTCCACGAAGAGGCGGGCCAGTGGAAAGTGTCGCACGTCCACATGTCGGCCAATGTTCTCGACAATCCGGTGGTGTCGGCGGTGAGGAAGGCGAGTTCGGCGAAGGCGGGAATGGCTCTGCTGGTGGGTCTGACGGCTGGGGGAGTGTTGGGATGGTCGATGGGGAGAAGTCGCCGGAAAGCAGTTTCGCCAGGCAATGAGTGAACCGGATTGGTCGGGCGGGGTGTTGAAGTCCGTCCGGGTTCCCGCGGCGGAGCTGAGCGAGGAATACATCGCCGGCATGTGGGACCTCTACCGGCGCTACTACGGCGGGACGGACGAAGGGCTGTTCCGGTCCGATTTGGCGGGGAAGACGGACGTGGTGCTCATGCGCGATGGGTGTGGAAACTTACGCGGGTTTTCCACCATCGAGGTCTCACCCGAGCAAGCGGCAGGCCGGCCGGTTCTGGTCATCTTTTCCGGCGACACCATTGTCGACCATCGTTATTGGGGTCGAAACGACTTCGCCTTCACCTGGATTCGTTTTTTGGCGGAAGCGAGGCGGAGGTATCCCGGACTGCCATTGTATTGGCTGCTGATCGTGAAGGGACACCGCACATACCGGTATTTGAGCGTATTTAGCCGGCGTTATTATCCGGCGCCCGACTGGCCGACGCCGCCGGAAACGCAGGCGCTGATCGATGAATTGGCCGCAAGGCGCTTTGGAGCGGCCTACGAACGGGAATCGGGCCTTTTGCGGTTTCCCGAATCGCGCGGACATCTCGAGGGGGACTGGGCGGCGGTTCCTGATGCGGCCCGGCGGAAACGGGAAGTGGCTTATTTTTTGGAGCGGAATCCGGGTTACGGGAGAGGGGATGAACTCGTGTGTCTTTGTGAGGTGCGGGAGGAAAACATGCAGCCCTTGACGCTGCGGCTATACCGGCAGGGCAGGCGCGCAGCGGATCCTGTGCATGGCTGAGATGACGGCGAACCGGGTGTTCAACCGGCCGGGCGTCGTGGTCGAGGGCTGGTATTGGGTTCTTCGCGCCGGGGATTTGAAGCGGGGCCGGACCGCGGCAGTGACGGTGATGGGCCGGGATCTGGTCGCTTACCGGACGCAGCCCGGGCGGCCTGTCCTGATGGACGCGTATTGCCCGCACATGGGTTGTCATTTGGCCTTGGGCCGGGTGGAAGGCGACTGTCTGCGTTGCTTTTTTCATAATTGGAGCTTCGGTCCGGACGGCTCCTGCGTGGATGTCCCAAGCATGGCGCGGCCTCCGCGGCAAGCCCGTTGCCGGGTCTGGCCGGCGCGCGAGAAATACGGCTTGATCTGGGTATGGACCGGGGCCGGAGAACCGGAGCACGAGGTGCCGGAGAACCCGGAGTTGCAAGAGACCGGTTGCGACTTTGTTTTGGGAAAACCGCGAAGAAAACGTTGTCATCCTAACGTGATGATGATCAATGCCATCGATGAGCAGCATTTTCGGACAGTGCACGGGGTCCCGGGCGAACTTCTGCAAATGGAACCCGCAGTGCGCTCGAATCGAAACATCCGTTTTGCCAACTCGGCGCGGGTCCCGCGGCACAACGCCTGGTTTCGCTTTCTGGCGCGTTTCTACCGCGGACCGTTGCGCTATGAACTGAGTTACTGGTATGGGAGCAACGGGTTTGTGACCATGGGTCCGGATTTCCTCCATTTGTACTTGTTGTTCGCGCTGCGAGAATCCGCCGACGGCGGCTCCGAGAGTCAGACCGTGGCGATGACCCGGCGGCGGCCGGGTCTGTGGGGATGGGTGATCAATCGCGTGGTTCTGCTGACGACGCGGCTGGCCGGCGACTATTTTTCCGTGGGCGACACGCGGGTTTTTCAGAGCATTCGTTTTGATTACCGGACGCCCGTGGCGGCGGACCGGGCGGTGCAGGCCTTTATCCGCCATCTCGACGGGCAACCGCTGGCCGAGTGGCTGGAGAGGCCGCAGCGGCCGGAGGAGCTGAACAAGCCGGAGCAGGAAGACAATGCCTAACCCACATTTCTCATACATGTGGCGCGCTGCACCCCATCCTGCTTCGTTCCGCTTGCCTCGGGCTTGAGCAGGGTGTACGGACCCAGCTCTGCACCCTCGGCTGCCTGCGCTTTGGCAGCAAGGGGTTCGCAGCGCCTCGCGACAAAACCGTATGAGAAATGCGGGCTAAGAACGAAACGCAGCAGCAGGACACGCTTGGACTAGGGTGGCGGGACTCTCCCGAGGGTCCGTTGGCCCGGATTGTGCAGAGTCATCTTCAGGCGCGCGGCAGGAATCTAGCGGCGGAACCGCCGCCCCGGCACAGGCTTTGGGCGCCGGAGTTCTTCGGGCTGCACGAGGTCCGGCTTTTTCAGCGCGCCACGGAATCACAGCAACGCGAGATTCTCGACGGCTGTTGCCGTTTGTTATTGAACGAAGCGTATTTCATCGAGAAATCTGGACTGGCCTATTGCGCCCAGATGATTCTGCTGGCTAGCGCGGTGGATGTCAGGCAAGTGTATGCGTTGATCTCTTCTGATGAGGCCGCGCATTTGCAGTGGGTTCGTCCTTATGTGGAAGAGCAGGACCGAATGGAGCCGGTGGGAGCGTTGTTGCGGTTCCTAAACGAATTGATCGCGGTGTGCGACCAGAACACGCTGGCGTTTCTGGTTCAGGTGATGCTCGAGGGCTGGGGACTGCACCATTACAAGGCGCTGGCGGAATCTTGCCGCGACCCGGGCCTGCAGCAGGTGTTCCGGAGCATCCATCGCGACGAAGTGTTGCATCATCACACGGGCGAGGTGGTCTTCAATCCCCAGCTTCTTGGCGCCAGAGAGACCGCCTTGGTCCGCGACAGCCTGCGCTTTTATGCGGAGTTGGTTCGAGCGGGTCCTCAGGCCGTGGTCAGCGCCATCGATTGCGTATTGGGAGGCCTGGATCTCCATGACAAAACCCAAGTTTTCACAGAACTCCGGACCGAACAGGTTTCCGCTGGCAAACTGGAGATTCTGCGGAGTCTGATGAATGGTCCCGGTCGCGAGGGTTATGTGGCGGAGCTGACGGAAGCGGGAGCGTTTATTCCTTATGGACCGGCGGCCTGTGCCCGTCTGCATGACGCAGACGCTCGGCCCACTCGATGCGGTGAAGCAGCAGCGGGGGTTTAATGTCTCCGGGTCGGGGCCCGGAAGAAGGGTCTGGAGAGCTGGACAGGGCGGCTGCGACCTTTTCGGCCAAGCGCTGTGCGGTGCGGACGCGCAATGGCTGGAGCTGTCCCAGCAATCGAGCCCGCGCGTAGTGGGGATTGCGGAAGAGGATGGCTTCGACCTGAGCGGCGATGGCGGAGGAGCCATCTTCCAACCAGAGTTCATAACGGCCGTTCCCGGGAAGCAGGCAGAAATAGCCGGTGAGAGCGGGAGCGAGTTCACGTTCCACGAAAGCAGCCGAGATCTTTTCACCTACCAAGTCGCTGACGATGCCGGCCCGGCCCGTGAATTCCAGAAGGGGACAACCGCGGAAACGGCCGGCGACGGCTACCCGGTCCCCGAGGCGATATCGCAGCAGACCGCCGCGCGTGCTGAGGAGGAGTTCGTATTCCCTGCGAGAGTCGAGTTGATCGAGGAGGACAATCTCACCTTCGCCTGAGAGGAACTCGAGAAAGACTTCGGTGACGAGCGGGACGCATCCTCCGGCGTCTTCCATGGGAAAGGTGATAGGCGCTTCGGTGGCAATAAGGCCTTTTCCCTGAATGGCGGCGTTTGGGAACAGGCGCGTCAGCCGTTCGATGAAGCGGGCGGAAGAACCTGCAGTCCAGCAGGAGATGATTTGCAGCCGGGGCCAGAGCCGGGCGGTATCCGAGGAGTTCTCGACGCTGAGGTGATCGAGCGCGGCCAGGAGGAGCGAGGGGCTCCAGAAGGACAGCAATTCGAGTTGGGGTTCCTGCGCGAGCGCGTGGGCCAGCCGGTCCAGCGGATCTTCGGTCTCGGAAGTGGCGTCGAAGTCCGGAGCGGCAACGAAGCGATGGAGAAGGACGTTCCAAAGCGGGCTTAGGTAGTCGCGATCATCGGCGACCCAACGCTTGTTTGCTCGAGGGCCTTCCGGCCGGCCTGCGGTTACACACAGGAAGAGCCGGCCCGTGACGGGCCGGTAACGGCGCCGCAACAGATCGTGAGCCCAGAGGGTGAACATGCGGCTGAAGCTTCGCAGGATGGGGCGGTTGTAAGGGATGGTTTTGAGGGTTCCTCCCGATCCCGCGGTGTGTTCGACCCGGCGCAGCGGGTGCGGAGAAAGCACGGACGGTTCTCCGGCCAGGCTACGTTCGATCCAGGGACGCAGATCTTGGTAGGAGACGATGGGGATCTTTCGTTGAAACTCCGCCAGACCATCCTTGGGGAGCAGGCCGTGGGTCCGGCCATAAGCGGTGCGGGCGGCATCGTGGACGAGGAGGCGGAGGAGACGGGATTGGGTTTGCCGCGGATCTTCGAGGGCGCGCAGAAAGCGGCGAGAGGAGGGAGAGGCAGCGGCCTGGACAGCCCGTGCGGTTAGGGCGACGAAGCAGCTCATGGAGGATCCGGGCGTTTGTGTTCTCCGACACGAACATCGGTGAGGACCGGCAGGCGGACTCCGGGGCCGATGATGGCTCCGGGGCCGATCCGGCTGCCGGCTCCGAGGAAGGCTCCAGCTCCGATTCGGATTCTTTTGGCGTAGAGGAAGAAGGTTCCGTTGCGACGATCGACGACATGGCCGTAGAGGGCGACCCGGTGTCCGAAGACGACGCGGTCACCGATGTCCACGAGCGCCCGGTCGGAGATCTCGACGCGCGGTGACCATACCACAGCGCGGCCGATGCGGCTTCCCCAGAGCCGGAGCCAAAGGCTGTAACAGCCGGGAACGATTCGAAGGAGGGCTTCCAAGACGGGCGCGGCATTGAAGACGGCCTGCATCTGAAGGCTTCCCCACCAGGGAGAATAGTTTGGCGTGTCGAGCCGCCGCCAACCTTCCTGGAGGGGCCACAACCGTTGGTGGATCTGGAAGGCAATGGGAGGGAACAGATAGAGGAATCCGAGTATCCAAAGGCACCACAAGGCGCAGCCGGTGTGGATCCAGGCGGCCAGACCGGATCCGCACAGGCTGAGGTGCAGCAGCGGGAAGAGCGTGGCGCAACGTCCCCGGAAGCTCATACCCAGAAAGTCACGGTGCGGGTGATCTCGGGCAGCAGACGGGGATCGTCCCCTCGGGCGATGGCTTCGCGGATTTGAGAGATCATTTTGTGAATGAAGTCCGCGGGTGTATCCACGAAAGGGGCCGGATGCTTGCGGATCACCTCCATCTGCGCGTTGAGTTCGTCGATGTCCTGGCGGATGACGCGCCGGGCTTGGCGGCGGGCGAAGGGGCGCGCGATCCGGCTCCAGATTCCAAAGCGAAACGTGATGTCGGTAAAAACGCGCGTGGATTCGCCGGTGATAGGGACGGATTGGGAAGTGATGAGGTATTCCACGCGGGATCCGATCCGATAGGCGACGTGGGTGATATTCGGCATGAAAAAACTGTCGGTATGTTGGACGGGCCCGCCACGCGGATTAAGGAGCCAGCCGAAGCTTCCGATGTTGCGGCTTTCGTTCTTGTAGGAGACGTGGACCTCGCCGTTCGAGCGGCGGATCTCGGCTTCGAGCATTTGGCGCGATTCTTTGCGGAAAATGCCGTGATGCACGTAGGCGGTGTGGGGAATGTCGATGAAGTTTTCGACGCAATGAGTGATCGTGCTGGCGAAGTCATGGACGAGGCGGATGTTTTGCCAGCCGCTTTCCCGGTAATGGGGCATGGGGAACGGTTCAATCGGGGCGAGGGGCTGGGTGAGGCGGACGTAGACATAGCCGTCCTGTTCGCGAGTGTCGTAGCGAGGGGTGGAAAGCTTGGAATGTAGCGCTATGTGCGATTCTCCGGCGGACGGAATTTCCACCACACGGCCGGATTCGTCGTATTTCCAACCGTGGTAAGGACAGCGCAGAAGCCCGCGGTGGACGGTGCCCCGGGACAAGCGGCCACAGCGGTGGAGACAGCGGTCGGGGAGGGCCGCCGGGCGGCCGGCGGAATCGCGGAAACAAACGATCCACTGATCGAGCAGGGTAACTGAGACCGACCGGTTCGCGGTCAGCCATTCCGATGGGCAAGCCACATACCAGAATTGGCCGCAGTCGATCATTAGAGCGATTGGATCGTGCGGATCCGGACACTCTGGGTGAGCCGGAGCTGGCAGGCCAGACGCGCTTTTGGATTGCCGGGGGCATAGAGTTCGAGCGGCTCTCGTTCGCTATCGGCGGGAGGTTCGAGTTCGCCGTCAATCGCCTCGACTTCCACCAGACAGGTTCCGCAGAGACCGCTTCGACAGCCGAAGAGGACGGGAGAATTGGCTGAGGTGAGGGCCAGAGAGAGGTCGCGACCGGGCAGGACTCGAAGGCAAGGGAAAGAAGTTCCGGGGAATTCGACGAGGGGATCAGGCATCGGGAGAGAAAACGCGCATGGCTCGCCGGTTTTCCCGGAGATAGCGTTGGATGTTGTTGCCCGCCATGAGGCTCATGTCGCGATTGTCCTGGTTGAGGAAGCCGATGGGCTCGACGAAGGCCCGGTAGGATTGCACGGCTGTTTGGTGCAATTGGCAACTGCGGTGCTGGCCTTCATTTTCTTCGCAGTAACAGCGCTGCATCATGTCGAGCGCTTCACGACGTTCCATTCCGAAGACGCGGGACCGGAGCAGGCGATAGATCACGGGGAAGAGCGCGGGTTCGTGCCAGAAGATGCCGTTGACTGTCACGGAGAAATGGAAGTGATCCTGTTGACAACCGCGCACGCCGCGATTGACGACCCATTTCTCGAAGGCCGACGGCGGATCAAGCGATTTGGCGATCTCGAGGGCGACGAGACGGGAAGTGTTGAAGTGGTGACTTTCGTCCATGAAATGGTAATAACTGACGGCGGACGGGATGGGCGCCTGCTCGGGATCGGGATGGTCGCGATAGTGTTGGGAGAGGTGGTGCTGGATCAACTTGCCGTTGAGGGTGCGGAGTCCGCGAATGAGCAGGTATTGGCTGGCCAGGAATGCGTTGCCGGCGGAGAGGAGGCTGTAGGCCTTGATCTGCAGGTTCCGCCAAAAACGCTGCGGCGCGTTGTTCGCGCTGAAGAGCATGGTCTCGGCGAAGGGGCCGCGCATGGGATAGGTAAACAGCCGTTCCCCGAAGAGATCCCATTCCACCGCTTCGCTGATGGTTTTGAAGGCGTTGATATGGGCGCGTTCCTGTTTGCTCTCGAAATCGAGGGTATCGCAGATGAGGCGAAAATCTTCGAGGGAGTACATGCCGGCGGCGGCGATTTGATTGAAGAAGATCGTGGCGATCTCGGCGCTGATGATTTGGTTAAAATAGGCGACCCAGTAGAGCTGATTGAGAGTGATGCGTTGCGCTAGAGAAGCTTGTTCCCAGAGCGGCGTTCCGGCCAGGAGGGAAAAGTGCTCGGGATTCCAGCAGGTATCCCGGCAGTCCTCGAAGCGGAAGCGTGGCGCGGCTTCGTCGATGGCCTTGGTGTGGTCCTGCTCCTCGTTCTTGCGTTTGTTGAAGGCCAGCTTGCGGCAGGTGGGTTCGTCGTCGAGGAGGCTTTTGGTCTGGCGTTGGTTAAGGTGCGGATGCATGGCGGGCCGGAGGGGAAGCGCGGGGCTTCTTTCGCCGCCCGGCGAGGGCGGGATAGAGGAGTTGTTCGAGCGGATGAGGAGTCTGGGAAACGCCGTAGAGGAGAGGATAGCTGCTTTCGGGAAGGAGCGTGCCGAAGAGGCGGTCCCAGAGGACGAAATTGGCTCCGTAATTGCCGTCGCAGTTTCGTGCGGCGTGATGGCGATGATGGGTGCTGGGTAGGACGAAGATGCTCTTCAAGAGAGGTGTGGAGAAGGCGGCGCCGGGAATCCGGGCGTAATCGAGATTGGAATGTCGGAAGAGATCGAGTGCAGCCGTGATCATGGCGCCGGCGAAGAAGGCTTCCGGACGGGTGACCAGAAAGCCGAGGATGGGGTTGACCAGGAAATAGACGAAGAAGAAGTGGAGGACGAGGGTGTTGCGTGCGGTGACCCAGACGTCGACTCGGCGTGCGCTGTGATGGCAGCGGTGGAGGTTCCAGAGCCGTGGTGAGCGGTGGAACCAGCGGTGCTGCCAGTAGTAGAGAAAGTCGACAAACACGAAGTTGAGGAGGAAGGCGCCGGTCCAACCCAAGGGGAGAAGACCTTGGGCGCGGGGAATCGCTCCGGGAAGAACGCGGGTCGCCAGCAAGTAGCCGGCTAGCGGGATCACCGCGCCCTGGAAAGCGAAGCCGATGAGATGGAGCGCCCAATCCCAGGGCTGGTGAGGTGGGGAGCCGTCCTTCCGGCCAGCGAGTGCCTCGCCGAGGAGCAGCAGGGCGAACGCGGCGCAGGGAATTCCAACCAACCACTCCATGGGATCCGTCCGGAGAGGTTAGCGGGGAGATCGTGAAAGATCGAGTGGAAAGAGGGGGAAGCCCGCTGTTCGGGCTGCCTATGCGCCAACGGGACTTGGGCGGACACGTTTTGAAGGGGAGCGGAGGCGGGAGGCGCCGGCTTTCCTTGGCCGTTGACCCGCCATGCCGCTCCGCGCATCGAGAAAGAGCGGTGATCCTCGTCGCAGTCCAAGCGCGTCCGGCGTCCCTTGGCGGCGACTTCACGCGCGGGTTCTCCTGCCCGCGACTTGCGCTGGTGAGGCGCAATGGCGGACAAACAGCTTGAAGAAGGCCAAGGAACTGCGCTCACGCGAGTGAGAAGGTGTGCGTTCCCGGATCATCGCCGGAAGCTGCAAACACACGGGTGGTGTTGGTAGCGGGCAGCGGAGGGTTTTCGGAGGGGTTCGATTCCGAAGAAGACTTGGCGCGCATCCCCGCAGGCTAAGCGGCGGCATCTGGACGAACCGGATCGGACCGTTGCTGGAGCGGTGATGGGCAGGGCGCGAAGATGGCGAGCGGGTCCCCATCGGCCTTCCCTTGTTCCGTACGTGCTTCGGTCTTGACAGACACCCCCTACAATCTGAGCGCTCCGCTCCACCGGAAGGCGCGGAAATGGTGGGAAGGTTGTCTCTCTCATACGGAGCCCATCGGGATGCCCTGGATCGTTGTCCTCGCTTTCACCAGGCTCATGACCCATCCCACGCTGAACGAGG
>DATKCT010000162.1:0-107283 GCA_035513055.1 Verrucomicrobiales bacterium
GGGAAGGGTGCGGGGGTGGTGGAGGGGGTGGGGGGTGCCCCCTGGTCCATAGCACATACACCATACGGGGCCTGGTCCTCCCCCTGAGGGCCTGCTGCGCCTGCCTGGTGGGGAGGGGGGGGTGGGGGTGGCAACTCGTCACAATATCCTAGGCCGCTCTCCTTAACCGCTCTGCCCCCCAGGTTCGTCCGCGAGGGGACAGGAACTAGGTGGCGGATTCGGCAATGTAAGAGCGTGCGATTAGCTCTCAGGGCCCTCTGGGGTGGCGAACACAAGTGCGGGGGTCGCGCGACAGGGGCGGGCGCCAAGTTCGTGAATCTGGAGGCAGTCACTTCCCCCCAAGTCCGGCCACGAAGCCCGGAGCCACCGTTGTGGGTGGATCCCTGGCTTTCTTCGACTGCCGGCAGATTCTTGATTAAGCCCCCCCCCGGCTGGAAGGACGCGTGTTCTTTCAAGACCGAAGGCGACACCCCCCCGGCTCCAGACGAGCATTCCCCCCCGGTGCCTGCATCACACTTGCCACAAGTGTCTTGAACCCAAGTGCCCCAGTCCCACATGTCGTGGCCAAGGTCATAGAGTACTTCTTATATAAAGGAATAATAAGTATAGACCTGTTGGCCCGCGGTGCGACACTGGATGGCCCATTTGGAGACAGGAGTAGTCCTGCCGTGCGACAGCAACTCGGACCCTACACGGCCACCGGATTCACTCGTGGGCTCTTATTCCCCATCCTGCGCACCTGAACGCGGCCAGCGTGCTCAAGCCGTCTTAGGAGTCGATACTTCTCCTTTCGTCCGATGCCGAACTCCCCGGCCAACTGATTCGATAACGGAACCTCCTCCCTCCCGGCTAGCCGGTGGGCATACCAAATCGGGGCACCCAGTGCTAAGGCCCTTGCGACATTGGCTCGTCTCGCCCATTCCTTCGGAATAATGACGAACCGGTCCTCCCCACCCACCCTGCGACCCACTCGAAGAGGGGGAAGCAATACCCCAGGGTCGAAATCGCCAGAGGTCATAGCGTTTCTAGAATGTTTTGCACTTTGCCGAAAAATCCATCGCCCCGTTCATCGCGGTAACGCGAACCGGGCGGAATGAGAGTCCGATCCACACCACACGGAACGCCCAATACAACTTGGCTCGACTCCCTCATAAGTCGCTCTGCCAACTCGGCGACTGACTCTGCTTCGTCCGCAGGCGCCTCAATGAGCACCGCGTCGTGAATTGGCGCGGCGATTCGGATGCCGTGCTCCTCCATGGCCACAGTTGCAATTCGAAGGATTTCGGCGCCCGCCGATTGAATAGGCCAATTGGCCACGCTCCGTGCATTAGGCTCGCCGGCCCGATTCCCTGCCCGAATCCTCCATCCGAACGGAGTAGAAAGTTCCCCTCCCAATCCGACTTTGTCCACCCGATCCTCACTCCAGCGCCAATAACGGGCGTAGACTCGCTTGTGGTCATCTATAATCTTTTGCCCCAGCGCCGCGTCCCCAAGCCTGGCGCCCAGCGTCTCGGCGCCACCCCCATATTGAAGACCGAGCACTGCGGTTTTGAAGGCCGCACGTGCTTCCGGGTGTGTGAACTTGGTTGCTCCGGGCGGCACAGCACCCGCCAGAATTGCCGAGGCTATGTAGTGATCGCCGGATTGGTAAGCTTGGAGCATCTTCGTGTCTCCCGAGAGTGCGGCGGCGATGAGAAACTCCTGCTGGGCATAGTCCAGCTGTATCAGCGCGCTGCCCGGCGGCGGACAAATTAGTGAACGGAGCCACTTCGCCGCTCCGAAAATGTATCGTGTGTTGCTTGGCTGGTTTCGCCCCGTGCGGCTCGCAAACGGCATCAGGGATGTCCGGTTTCTGGCGTCAGGTCCGACCGCAAGGTCAATCGTTCGCATGGTTGCCAACGTCCTTCGCAGCTCGCGCAACTCATTCAGGATGGGATACCTTGTCGTCTGACCCTTGAATGTTTCGTCGTCGACCTTCAAACGGCCCGTCGGCGTTCGAGGCCACGGAATCCCCAGCCGATTCAGCAGCTCTCCAAATCGGTTCATCTTGAATTTTCCATCCTCGTAGACCCTGTAACACAGGTCCACTTCGACTATGAGCCTATGCCGAATCTCATTCCAATTGTCGCGAATCCGCTCGAAGGTTAAGAAATCGATCGGAACACCAACATATTGCATTCCGGACACAGCCCGGAGGGTGTAGCGTCCGCAGAGAAGTGCATGGGCTTGTTCAAAAGTGTTGATGAGATGGGGCAACAGCAGTGCCGTGGCGGTTACGTCTTGTTCGCAATACCTCAGCAACCCCCCCATTTCCTCACTGGAAAAGGGTGCACCCCTCATGGCAATCTCGCGCCAGCAAGACTTCACGGCGGGCTCGATTCCAGGCAGTCCGAAATGCATCAGTGCGTCCAGTAGACTGGCCTTTGCGGGGCTTCCAAAGCGGTTACGAAGGCAACGGAACATCGGCAGCAAGTCCAGACAATGGCGAGGCATCGGCCACCCGAGGACGCGGATGCACTTCCCTTCCGCTTCAGCAGCGTAAGCGACTACGACGTCGCGCGGTCCTGTCGTGTAGATCGGTAGGCCACCCGGGTGGTCATAGCGCCATTTACGGGTTTCCCCGGTGCGGAGGCAGTGTCCTACTCCGCACCAGGGAACGGGGTGCCCGCCATCCGGCTCGCGAAACTCGAAGTCAATGGCCCAAACTCGGTCGAATTCCTCAAGCACTTGCTATTTGAGTAACAGTTTCCGAATCTCCGGATGGTCTTCGGAGTCGATGATGCGGCCGTTGAAGGCCGCTAGCCTGAGTTCTTGTATTTTCTCCCACGTTGGCCACTCCGGCCCCGGGTGCACTGCCAGTGGAATCTTCCTGTTGTAGCTTCCCGAGTATTTGTCGGATACAAGCCGCCTCCATTCACTCTTTGCTTCCACGGCAATCATCATGGCGGACTCCGGCCAAGAGTTCCATCGCCCGCCTGCGTCGGGAAGGCCGATCGGCCAGAATCCAATGTCACCGTTGGGCGTAATAAAGGGTACAAGCGCATACGGCTTTACGACGTCTTCCACCTGGATGACCATTTCGGGGGCTACGAGATACATGATTTCTCCCATTTCCTGGTCTAGTTTGAGTAAGAAGAAGCGTTTCCAATTACTCTCGTCTGGGTAGGTCTGGAACCACGTCTTATTGGACGGTTTGCCAACCCTCACACGAACCGGTGACGTCACTGCCACAGCTTCCTCCGGGTCGCCCTTGATAGCGAAAGCCTCAAGATCGAGCGGCTTCAATGGTGTGCGGGGGGCCGGAATGGCACCGCCAGGGGTCGCGGCGTTTCCACAACTTTCTGCGCCGATCATCAAGCCGCTTGGGCCCGACTTCGAATCGGGCACGGCTCCCGCACTTTCCATGGTCTGGCCAAACGATTTCTCGGGGCCTGCGGGACTGTCTAGCGGTCTGCACTGTGTTGCTGCTTCTGGGGCTTCGTCGATTGGGTCGACTGCTATTGATTCCCGATGGTTCTTGGCTTTATCGCTCATGGTTTCTTGTTTCGTAGGTTTAGGTTAAAGCGTAAGCTATCATCATGCTTAGGCACTAATGCCAAGCACCCTTCGAATCTCAGCAACCGGGATTCTGATGACCCCCAAACCGGTCACTGTCCTTAGATCTCCGCGCTTAACGGCCCGGTAAATCGTCCAGCGGCTCGTATGGAGCAAGAACGCCGCTTCGGTAGAGGTAACAGCCCCTGGGGCATCCCGTGCAACCAGGTTCATTAGGGTCTCAGTAGGTCTCAACGCTTCCGCCGGTAGGCTTCCGCGAGGAGTTCCCGAGCCAGGGTGGTTTGAAGGACACTGCTCCATGAGCAAGCGTTACTCCGCCTTCTGTCCGCACAACTACTTTTCTTACATCCCCAGATTTTGACAACAAATTCTGGGGATTTGTTGTCGTGACAACAAATTCTGGAAATTTGTTGTCACGGTCCTTAACTCATCGAACGAGGCCCATTCTTTCCATCTCCGTCGCCAACTGAACGATTGCCCTCCTCCTCTCGCCTGGTAACGCCCCCTTCGGCCATGTGTTGCAAGCTTTACCGAATTCGTAAATCACCTGAGGAGTTAGGAAAGAGTTGCTGTTATTAAATGCGTAACCCCACGCATTAAAAAAAATCACGTGGTGCTGCGGATGTTCCACCGTTCTCTTCAATACAGCCGACCAATCATGCAAGTATTGCGGAGCGTTGGCACTGAAAACGACCGCATTGAATGCTGACCTCAACAAAGCGCCGGGGTCCCATGCCGGCTCGACGCCTCCGCCCGATTCCTGCCCTCCGGCCTCGCTCTGCCGCCGAGATTCGTCTGCTCCCGCCGGTCCCATGCTTTTCGCCGATGCCGTTCCTCCGACTGCATCCGTCCACCTCCGCAACTCCTGTCCACTAACTCCGCAGTGATCAACAACGACTCGGGCCCACCATAGATTGATTCCAAGCGGAGTGCTCCTCAACCCCGTGAATTTCGCCAGCGGAAGTTTTCCAAAGACTCTTTTTAGGCACGGATTCTCTGCCCGTTCCTGGAGAAGGCGCGAAACACATGGTACAATGGAAATCTCTGTAATTGCCGGACCATAATACGCGGTGGCCCACAAATCCGTTTCCATTAGAAGCAATCGTGGAGTGTGTGGATACGCTGGGTCCTTCTGAATTGCGGAAATCTTGGCTTTACATTTCGCAGTCAATTCCGAATTAGGCCAGCTTGGTGCGTGCTTCTTCATGAGGAATTCAGGTCAGAAGAACTTCACACGCTTCGCAGCAGCCTTACTGTGGTCGTCACGAAGATGGCCATAGGTGCGCATCGCCAGCGCCCCCCCGTCCCGGTGTCCAAGCCAGCGAGAGACTGTCGGAATGTCCACACCGGCTTCAATACAACGGGTTGCGAAATAGTGCCGCAGCGTGTGATGCGTTAACTTAGGGGCCTTGGCTCGTTCGCACGCTGACGGCAACGCATGCCGAGCCGTGACCGCAGTGGCGACGCGATGATCCGGCCGGTCATGGGGGCGCTCGTTACAAAGGCGGGTCAGAAGTTCCATCGCTTCCGGAATGAGGGGCACGATGCGGAAGCCGTCTCCGCCTTTCGTCCCGTCCTCTCCGCCACTTACAAGGATTTCCTCCTTCTCCAGGCTAACATCCCGCCAGCGAAGTTCTCTCGCTTCCCCAATTCGCAGGCCGGTGAAGGCCAGAAGTCTCACGAGGTCTGCCAAGCGCCGCCCACTCACTGGCACCCCGGTTTCCAGTTCCCGAATGACCTGAGCGAACTCTTGGCTGGTGGGCAGGGTCAGGTGTTTCTGGCGAATCGGAGCCCGACGCAGTGCATCGGCCGGATTCTCGGCGGCGAACCCGTGTTCCACCGCCAGCGTGAATACGCGCTTCACTTCGGCTACCGCGGAGTTGTAGCGCTGGCCGCAATAGCGTTTGGAGAATTCCTGTGCCCATTGCATGCAATGATGCGGGGTCACTTTGTCTGGGCCGAGGTGGCGGAAGCTGGGCCAGGTCCCTTCTATCTCCCGGTGGATCAACCGGTAGTAGGCTTTCGTGCGCCACCGGGTCCGGGGGTCCAAGTCAATTTCCTGTAGCCGGAGATCTTGCAGATCTCCAAGCGTCCGGAGATTCTGGGGACGTTGCGCGGTCCGCGCCGTCTTGCGCCGAGCAGCGGGACGTTCCCGGTCCATGCGCTCGCGGGCGATCCGAAGGTTCCTGGTCTCCAAGCTGAGCCATTTGGTGCGTCCGGCGACCTTGGTCCGAAGCTGGTAGACACCCCCCGGCTCCCGCTTGTAAAGCCCGGTGATTCCGACCGGAACGTATCGCCGTTTGGCGATGGTGGGGGGCTTCATCGGGGGTCAAAAGTGGACGGAGGGTGTAGCCATAGGGGTGTAGCCATACTGACATAACAACAATTAGGATTCCGCATAACTCCTTGGTGTTCAACCAATTGTTGACGTGGCTCGGGACGGAATTGAACCGCCGACACAAGGATTTTCAGTCCTCTGCTCTACCGACTGAGCTACCGAGCCGGAACACCCATTGCTCCCGGCGCTGCGGGAGCCTCCTCCCTTAGACGCCGCGCCGCGGTCGCGCAACCATTAAAAAAGTGCCGGCGGCGCCCTACTTGGCCCCGGTAAGAAGCCGATGCAGAGCGCCGCGCGCGACACGATAGAGCGCCGGTTCGAGGTGTTGGTAATCCGGGAGCCAGTCGAGATCCGTGGTCGTCAACACCCGCTGGCCAGTAGCCGGCAACGCGGCAAACAGGGCCTTTCGGCGATCGCGATCCAATTCCCCAAACACGTCGTCCAAGAGGAGGAGAGGATCCGTTCCCGAGGCTTCCTTCAGCAAAGTGGCCTGGGCTAACTTGAGAGCCAACGCCAGAGTCCGTTGCTGCCCTTCCGAGGCAAACATGGCGGCCTGTCTTCCGCCGATTTCCAGATCTAAGCCGTCCCGGTGCGGGCCGACCGTCGTTTGACGCCGGACGGAATCGTTCTGCCGAGCACGATCCAGCGTCTCGCCGAAGGCGGTGCGCGGCACGGACGGCCGGTAGCGCATGGCAAATCCTTCCGCCGCTCCGCCGATGGCGCCGTAGGAATCAGCGACGAACCCCTCCAACCGGGCGGACAGGTCCTCCCGGCGGCGCAACAGCAATTCTCCCTCCCGCACAAGGATGGGATCGTGCGCGTCGATCCCGGCCCAGTCAGGCCGCGAGTTGCGCCGCAAGAGGGCATTGCGCGCTCGCAACACTCGCTCGTAGCGGACCAGCGCCGGGCGGTAGTCCGAATACAATTGAGAGGCCAAAAAATCCAAATAGCGCCTCCGGTGCGACCCGGAACCCCGGACCAGTTGGCGATCGTCGCTACCCATCCACACGACGCGGCCCGCTTCGGCCAAATAATCCATTCCACGCGACAAGGGATTGCCTTCGCAGGATTGGCGGCGCCGTCCCTCGGCATAGGAGACTTGAAGGTTCCGTCCCTCGAAAGTCCCGCTCACGCTGAAGCCTTCTGCGCCGCACTGCACCAGATCGGCCAGCCGGACCGTGCGCGGCGATTGAAGCCGCATCAGCACACCTATGGCTTCGAGAATCGAGGTCTTCCCTTGGGCATTGGCGCCCACGAACACGCTGAGCCCCGGCGGCAATTCCGCGCGAAGCGCTGAAAAACAGCGGAACCCTCTGAGTTGGATCCGGGTCAACACGGTTTCATCCCCTTACGCGAGGTCGCGGCGACGGGCCAGAACCAACGCGACCAGAAAAGCGCCGCCGGCACGCGGACGCCAGTCGCAGGCTGTGGCGCGAGGTCCCGTTGGCGCCTAGGCAGCGGGTGCAGCCGGTGAACGAGATCTGTTCTTTTGCAAGCGCAAGCCAAACCGCTAACCTCTGCGACCACAATGGAACCTACGGCTTGCCGCGCCGCCAGCGTGACCTTCCTCGGCTGGGATCAACCGCTTCTCCAGAGTGCGGCGGCTTGGTTGCTGGACGATCCCGGACCGGCGACGCCCATCGATCTCTCGTCGCGCCTGGTCATCGTCTCGAGCCGTCAGGCCAGCCGGCGGCTGCGCCAAGCACTCGCGGCCCGCGCCGCCGCGGCTGGATCGGGTCTCCTGGCCCCGCGAGTCGTGACGCCGGAATTCCTGCTCTCTGAGGTTCGCTGCCCCGGCAACGCGCCGCCGCCATCCCCAGTAGAACTCGCGGCGCTTTGGATTCGCGTCCTGCGCTCGATTTCCTTTCCCCGCTATCCCGCGTTGTTCCCCTCGCCTCCGGCCAAGATCGAGTTCGCCTGGTTGTCAGCAGTCGCGGAAACGCTCATCGACCTCCAATCGCTGCTCTCGGAAGCCGGTCTCGAAATTCGCGACGCCGCGCGGTTGCTCCGTGAAAACGGGGTCGAACCCGAGCGTTGGACCGACCTTGCCCATCTCGATGCCGAGTTTGCCGATCAGATTGACCGCTCCGGTTATGCCAGGCCTACCGCGCTTCGCGTCGCGGCCGCGGCGTCCGGTTTCCTTCCTCCCGGAATCGGCCGCGTCGAAGTCGTCGCTGCGCCGGATCTTCCGCCTCTCGCCGTGGAGGCTCTGGCCCGTGTGGCTCGGGAGGTTCCCGTCCGGATCGCCGTCTTCGCCCCGGAAGCACTAGCGGCCGGTTTCGACGGCTGGGGCCGGCCTCTCCCGGAATTTTGGACCCATCATCCCCTGCCCTGGAGTAAGCCCGAAGAAATGATCCGGGTCCACGGATCCTCGGCGTCCGAACTCGCCGAAGCCAGGGCCCTCATCGCCAAGCGAAAAGGTGTGGTAGCCGCTGGAATCGCCGATCCCGAACTCACCCCCGAACTCCAAGAGCTGCTCGCAGAATCCGGAATCCCCGCATTCGATCCGGCCGGCCAGCCTTTTCGCCGAAACGCCTTTCATCATCTCCTCCAACTTCTGCGCGATCTCGCCGGATCCGCCTCGGCCGACGCAGTCGCTGGCCTTCTGCGCATCCCGGACTCACTCGATTCCCTCGCCGTGGAGTTTGGGAAATCGGGCCAATCCTTTCTTTCCGCGCGCCTGCTCACGGATCTCGACACGCTCCGGAAGGATCATCTTCCTGAATCCCTGACAGGACTTCAGCACTTTGCGCAGACAACTTCAGGGCCGGAACTCCGGTTCGCGTTGGAGCAGGTTGCGGACTGGCGGCGCCGGCTGCGGTCCCCTGCGTTTCCAGAGGCGCTGCGCTCGGTATTGGCCGAGATCTGCAGCCAACGCCGCCTCGATCCCGGTCGCGCTGCGGATCAGGCCTTTTCCGGTTTCGCTTCACGTCTCTCCCAGTTCTTGAGCATTCTCGAGCGCAACCCGCGCTGCCTCGAGGGATTCAACCCGGCCGAGCAGTTCTCGTTGGTCCTCCAAGTCTTCTCGCGCGAATCGCATTTCGGCGAAAGCCACGACGACGACTTGGACCTTTCCGGATGGCTAGAGCTTCCCTGGGAAGACGCGCCGCACCTGGTGGTGACCGGCCTCCACGACCAACGCGTGCCGGAGACCGTTTCCAGTCATATCTACTTGCCGGATCGCGCCCGCAAATTGTTAGGGCTCCGGCACAACGACGATCGCCACGCCCGTGACGCCCTGCTGCTGGCCGGAATCCTGGCCACCCGCAGCAATAGGGGGTCCGTCCGCTTATCGTTCAGTCAGTTCAGTTTCTCCGGGGATCCCCAAAAGCCCTCGCGCCTTTTTTTCCAATGTCCGGATGACAAACTCGCCGCGCGCGCCGCGCATCTGTTCCAGGCCCAGCCGGAACCGGGTTCCCGGGGCTCGATGGCCTGGACCAGGGCATGGAACTTAATCCCGCCGGTCCTGCCGCCGGAGCACCATTTGCTTCGCACCATTCCGGTCACCGCTTTTGCAGCCTACCTGACCTGCCCGTTCCGCTATTACCTGCGCTTCGGTCTGGGAATGGAGGAATATCCGCTGGGAAAACGTGAGATGGACGCGCGAGAGTTCGGGATCCTTTGCCATGACGCCCTTGAAGGCCTCGGCAGTGAGTCCGGGCTTCGGCACTGCACTGAAGCCAGACCGCTCCGGGACTTCCTCTGCGCCCGGGCCGAGGCCTGGGTCAGAAAGCGTTACGGTCCGAAGCCGGCATTGCCGGTAAGGATCCAACTTGAAGCCGCCCGGCAGCGCCTTTCCCAGGCCGCGGACTTGCTCGCCGAACAGCGGCGCGAAGGCTGGGTGCTGGAAAGGGTGGAATGGAAGATCCACGCCGGGAAACCCTGGCGCATACACGATATGGAGATCCGCGGCGTGATCGACCGTCTGGAACGTCATGACACGACAGGCGCCGCCCGGATTCTCGATTTCAAGACTTCCGTCAAAGCGTCTCCGCCGGACGCGGCGCACATCCAGGCTGCCAAGAGCGCCGCTTCCGGATCCGAAGCGCCCTGGCGGTTGATCCCTAGCTCCAGTGGGAAACCGCCGCTACAATGGATCAATCTGCAACTTCCCCTCTACTGCCTCGCTCTGCGCGAGCATCTCGGTTTGGAGGAGCCCGTTTCCTGCGGCTATTTCAACCTGCCGCGCAGCGTCTCCGGCAGCTCCATTTTGCTTTGGGATGGATTGGATGAGGAAACGCTCCGGGCCGCCCGCCGCTGTGTTGAGGGCGTCATCGACTCGATCCGGTCCGGCCTTTTCTGGCCTCCCGCCGAGAAGGTTCCCTTCGAGGACTTCGACTCGCTGTTCTTCGGTTCGGCACAGGACGCGGTCGCGCCTGAACATCACCTCCTCTCCGCACTATGACTCCGCCGGATGGCCCACGCAACACGCTCATCCTGGCTTCGGCGGGCTCCGGGAAAACTTATCAGTTAACAAACCGGTATCTGAAGCTGCTGGCGCTCGGAGTCGATCCGGCGCGTATCATTGCCCTGACATTTACCCGCAAAGCAGCGGGAGAATTCTTCGCTTCCCTCTTGGAGAAGTTGGCCCGCTGCTGCCGGGACCCCGCTTTTGCGGCGAGCGCCGCCGCGCAAATTGGCCTCGACGATTGGGGTCCGGCCGATTTCCTGCCTCTGCTCCGCCGCTTTGTCGCCAACATGCACCGTCTGGCCCTGGGCACCCTGGACAGCTTCTTGCTGTCGGTCGTCCGCTCCTTCCCCTTCGAACTGGGGTTGGGAGGGGAATTCGAAATCCTTGACGAACACCTCATCCGCTTGGAGAAGGAACGCGTCTACAGGACCATCCTGGGCGGCGACGGACTGGATCTGGATGCTGACAGGGAGTTTGTCGCGTCCTTTCGTCAAGCCACACAAGGGCATGAGGAAAGCGGACTGATGCGCCGCTTGGAACGTTTCATCGACCGGCAGCACGCCATCTACCTGGAAGCTCCGGACCGATTGCTCTGGGGAAATCCGGCCGCGATTTGGCCGGAGGGTCATCCCTGGGTCGAGGCCTGGGACTCCGTCGACCCCCTGCTTGAGCCCTTGCTGCAATGCATCACCACACCGCCCTGGACCGCTTCCCAACGCAAGCGTTGGGAGGAATTCGCCTCCGCCGCGCGGGAGCACGTTCCCGGAGCGCCGATGCCCAATGCGCTCAAGTATCTCTTGGATAAGGTTCTCGTAGCTTGGTCCGAGATCGAAAGCGGCCGGGCCGAACTCAATCTGCAAGGGGGGCGGCGCATCCTGAACGGCGAGGCCTGTGACCTTCTGCGCGGCGTCGTGTCGCGGATCATGGGAGCGGAGTACCGGTTGCATCTGGTGCGCACCCAGGGCGTCTGGAAGGTGCTGCACGAGTACGAGGCTAACTATGCGCGCCTCGTAAGAGAACGCGGCAAACTCATTTTCGCCGACCTCGAAGGCATCCTTTCCGGAGCGTTTCCTGGCGCAGCCCGGCCCGGTCTCACGCAGTTCGAAGCCGATTCCGCCCGCCTGCGCATCGACTATCGGCTGGACGGCGGTTTCGACCATTGGTTGCTCGACGAGTTTCAGGATACGAGTTTCCTGCAATGGCGCGCCATCCGGAACTTGGTCGACGAGGCCGTTCAGGATCCTTCCTGTCGCCGGAGTCTTTTTGTGGTGGGAGACGCCAAACAGGCCATCTACGGCTGGCGCGGCGGCGATTCCCGGTTGTTCTCCGAGATCGCCCAACGCTACGCTGCCGACGATGCCGCCGCTCTCGAGCGCATCACTCTGGCAGAATCTTACCGGTCGCAGCTTCCTGTCTTGGAAGCGGTGAACCGCGTCTTCAGGGATCCGGCTATGCTCAACGAAGTCGCGCCGCGTTCCTCCGTGGACCGCTGGGAATGGCAAGAACACCGGTCCGCCCTCAGCGCGGCTCCCGGTTTCTCTTGCCTTCTCCATCCCGATCCCGCCGAGGGGCGCGCCAAGGCGGATCAAACGGACTGTTTCCGGGTCGCCCTCGCCGTTCTGGAAACGATCCGTCCCGTGGAACGTGGCTTGTCTTGCGCTGTGCTCGTGCAACGCAACGACGCCGGTCATGAGTTCGTGGATTACGTCCGGCAACACAGCGATATTCCCATTCTTTGTGAATCCGACGTCTCTATCGGTTCGGACAATCCGGTCACCAGCGCTCTCTTGGCCTTGCTCCGGGCCGCGGCACATCCCTCCGATGGCCTGGCTCTCGAACATGTCCGAATGACGCCGCTCGGATCGTTGTTCGTAGCGGACCAACCCGGGGAACTCACCAACCGGGTCCTGCGCCCGGTGCAGCTCTGGGGATTCGAGCCCTTTCTCCGCAGCGCTATCGACGCGCTTCAGACGCGCTCGGGAACTCCGCTCGACGACTTCAGCCTGCGGCGGGCCGGCGAACTTTTCCAGGCTGCGCGCCTGTTCGATCAGACCGGCAACCGCTCGATGGACACCTTTCTCGAGTTCGCCGGATCCTATCAAGTGCGCGATCTTCCCGCCGCGGGCACAGTCCAGGTTCTCACCATTCACAAGGCCAAGGGCCTCGGGTTTGACCTGGTGCTGCTCCCCGATCTCGACGGGAACAAACTCACTGAAATCAAACCGGAAACCGCCGTGCGGCGCCGGCCTGATCGCTCCGTGCAATGGGTCTGCGACCTTCCGCCCCGGGCGTTGGCGGATGCGGATGCCGAGTTTCATTCCCACCTCGAGGAACGCGCTTCGGAAGTGGCCTACGAAGCCCTCTGTAAGCTCTATGTGGCCATGACCCGGGCCCGCTCGGGACTGTATCTCATCGCCGCTCCCTCGAGCACCACTTCGCGCAATTATCGCTGGCTGCTCGATCACACCCTCGGGCCGGGGCCGCTCCCGGAGATGGATTCTTCCGGCATCGCTGGAAACGCGGGCGCCGCGGTAGTCTTCGCCAGCGGGCAGGCGGACTGGTTCCAGTTCGCAACTCCTCCCACCAGCGCTCCGGAACCTCCGCCACCGCCTCCCGCAGTCGCGGAGGGACCGCCTCCGGCCCGGCTTTTCCGCCGAACTCCCTCCGCAGAGCCGGCTTCCACCCTTTCCGGAGCCCAGTTGTTCGATCTGGAAATCTTGCGAGCCAGGGAACTCGGCGCCGCGGTCCACACCCTCTTCGAAGCCATCGAATGGCTTGCGCCCGGCGGCGCCTGGGATCGAGCCGCGCTCCCCGAGTCCCTTATCGCGTCCGCCCCTCCCGAAGCCATCGAACAGGTGGCCCGCTGCCTGGCGCACCCGGAGATTCGGGGCCTGTTCGAGCGCCGGAACAACACTGCGGTGGCTTGGCGGGAAAAGCGGTTCGAGGTCGTCCTGGCGGACACCTGGATCAGCGGCGCTTTCGACAGGGTCAACCTCCTGCGCGACCCTGACGGCGCTCTAAGGGAAGTCGTCGTGATCGACTTCAAGACCGATCATTGCCCTGACGGCGACTTAGACATGTTGGCCGGGCGTCACCGGCGGCAGATGGATCTTTACCGCCGCGCGGCGGGCCAGCTCACGAGAATGCCCCTGGAGAAAGTCAGAGGGGTGCTGGTCTTTACAGCGATGACCGCGTGTATCGACGTGCTCTTGTAGCGGGGGGAGGATTGCGGACTTGCTGCCAACGCTGACTTTCTGTCCGTCCGGGGTTCCGCCTTCAGGGCCTGTTGATGAATTCGGTGATGCCCGTCTCCATGCGGAACCCCAAACGCGGAAACCCAAGCCGCCCCACAGGGCGACTTTCCGTTTACCTGTCAAGAGCCTAATCTCCCCTTGGAGACGACGCCGGCTAGCGCGAATACAACTCGACGACAAGTTGCAGGTTGACCAAGGGGTCCACCTCTTCGCGGGTCGGTTTGCGCATCACCTGGCCATTGAGCTTGTCCCGGTCCACCACAATCCAGTCCGGAATCGGACGGGCTTGAGAAGCATCGGTGAAGCGCTGGCCGAGCAACTGCGATTTTTGCGAATCACTGACCACGATCTTGTCTCCGGCTTTCACTTGAAAGGAGGGAATGTTGACTCTTCTCCCATTGACCAGCACGTGACCGTGACCGACGAACTGCCGGGCGGCGCGCCGTGTCGAGGCGAATCCCATCCGGTAGAGCACGTTGTCCAGCCGGGCCTCCAGCAACTGGAGCAAGGTCTCACCGGTGATCCCGCGGCGGCGTGCGGCTTCTTGGTAATAACGGCGAAACTGCTTTTCGAGAACGCCGTACTGATACCGGAGCTTCTGTTTCTCCGCCAAGGCCAAGGCATACTCGGACTTTTTCCTGCGTCCCTTTCGCAATCCGTGTTGGCCGGGGCCGTAGTTGCGCCGTTCGAAGGCCTTGGAGGGGCCGAAAATGGGAACGCCGTAGCGGCGGCTGATCTTTTGCTTGGGACCTAGGTATCTAGCCATGATCGTTCGAATGGGTAACGGATGATGCGCAAACGTCCTCGAAGTCAGACGCGGCGCGCTTTGGGCGGACGGCACCCGTTGTGGGGAATGGGGGTCACATCGCGAATGACGGTGATCTCGATGCCGATGGCCTGCACAGCCCGGACGGCGGATTCCCGTCCGGATCCCGGGCCCTTCACCCGCACTTCGGCCTCGCGCAGACCATGCCCCATGGCCTGGCGGCAGGCGTCCTGACTCACCAACTGCGCGGCATAAGCCGTACTCTTGCGAGAACCCCGGAAACCCATCTTCCCCGCGCTGGACCAGCCCAAAAGGTTTCCGTGACGGTCGGTTATCGACACGATGGTGTTGTTGAAGGTAGCCTGGACAAAGACGATTCCGCTGTGGATGTTCTTGCTGCCCTTGGCTTTGACGATCTTCGGCGTCTCGGCCTGAGTTGGATCGAGTTCCAGAAAAATGTCTTTACGCCGGTCGCCGGATTCTTCCTTGCGAGCCGGTTCTTCCGCCGGGCTCACCCCGGGTTGACCCGCAGGGCCGGATTCAACAGCCGCCGGCGGGACCGGCGGGCTTTCCGCCGCGGGTTTCTCGTCCTGATCCTCCGCGGTAGCGACTGGGGCTGGGGTTTCAACCGGGGCCACTGCCTCAGGGTCCGGCGCAGTGGCCGGAGTTTCGGCCGGGGCCTCTGCCGCACGTTCCGGCGCTGCGCCCGGGCTCTCTGTCTCCGCCGTTCCTCCGGCAACCTGATCTTCAGGCTGCCCGGCGGCGGGTTGTGGGTTCTCGGTTTCCTCGTTGGACATCGTTCTCTCCGGTGATCAGACCTTTCCCTTCTTGGCGTTCGGATTGCGCACCACCCCGACGGTGCGCCGGCGTCCACGCCGCGTCCGGCCATTGGTTTTCGTGCGCTGGCCGCGACAAGGCAGGCCTTTGCGGTGCCGAACGGCCCGGTAACAGTTGATCCCTGCCAGCCGCTTCATGTGAGACTGCTGCTCCCGGCGCAGATCCCCCTCGATGGCGATGCTGTTCGAGGCGATGACAGCGGCAAGACGGCTCAATTGCTCGTCGCTGAGTTCTCCGGTCCGCAAGTTCGGATCCAACCCTGCCTGGTCCAGAATCCGGCGGCTGGTCTTGTGCCCGATTCCGTAAATGTAGGGCAGAGAAGATTCGATGCGCTTCTCATTCGGAATGTCCACTCCTAGAAGTCTGGCCATATGCAATATTCAGTTGATTGGAAGAAACAAGCGGCGCGCCCAGTGGAACACCGCAACGCTCCGGACGCGTTCGTTCCGGGCGCAAGGGCTCACGCGTAGCACATTTCTCGAAAGCCGCAAGCCGGGAAACAGAAAAGCAGCCTCCCTTCTTCGCCCTGCGCAGCGAGAAAAGGGATCGCTCACAACCGCAAACGTTCCCGCCATGTGAGTATTTCCGGTTCGCCTTTGTGCACAACGACAGTGTGTTCGAAATGGGCCGACGGTTTGCCATCCAGGGTGACGACGGTCCAGCGGTCTTCCAGGGTGCGCACTCGCGGAGCGCCTTGGTTGACCATGGGCTCGACCGCCAAAACCATCCCCTCGCGCAGGCGAGGCCCCTTGCTCGATCCCTCCCAATAATTGGGGATCTGGGGCTCTTCGTGGAGCTTCCGGCCGACGCCGTGTCCCACGTACTCGCGGACCACACTGTAACCCTTGGAGACGACGTGGGTCTCGACGGAGGCGCAGAGGGTGGAAAGATACTCTCCCTCCCGGGCGTAAGAAAGCGCGAGGTGCAGCGCCTCTTCCGTGGTCATGAGGAGGCGCTGGGTTTCCGGCGCGATCATTCCTACGGGAACGGTAACAGCGTTGTCTCCGACCCAGCCGTCTTGCACCACTCCGACATCGATCTTGACGATGTCACCATAGCGAATCACCCGGGGACCTCCGATCCCGTGCACGACTTCCTCGTTGACAGAGATGCAGATGTTTCCGGGAAACTTCCGGTAACCGAGAAAAGCGCTCTGGCAACCGGCCTTGGCGATGAGACGGGCCGCCTCCGCATCGACGTCTCCAGTGGTGACCCCGGGTTGAATCATGGCCGCGACTTCACCCAGGATCCGGCTGGCCGTCTCTCCCGCCCGGCGCAACATGTCCAGTTGCCCGCCGCTGCGAATGGGAATCTGACCGGCGCGGGTCTTCATTCCGCCCTGTCCTCCGCTCCAACTCCGCCTCGATGCGGCCGGACGGCTTGCGGAGACCACGCGCAGGCCTCTCGCCGCCGCTTTCCCGCGTTCCTTCGGCTCGATCGACGCATCCAATCAGTTCGTGGCCCCGATGGTGGTGGTGTAGAGATAATAGGCCATGCCGATAACGATCAGGCAGGCCAGGGTCAGGTAGATCCAGAGCAGCCCGCCGGAACTCGACGCCGACGCACTGGCGCGGCCCATTCCGGCCCGGGGCCGCTCGAAGCGCCCGCGAATCTTGCCCTTCCGCAGAAAGCCGTCGTAGTGCCTTTGTAAGAGATGCGTCTCGACTTGCCGCATCATGTCCAGAAGAACGCCCACGAGGATGAGGATGCTCGTCCCTCCAAAAAACTGTGCGGCGATCGGAGGCACGCCCGTGGCCCTGCTCACCAGAAGGGGCAGCAGGAAAACCACAGTAAGGAAAATGGCGCCCGCAAAGGTGAGCCGGCTCATGGTGAAGTCGAGGAACTCCGCCGTGGGCTTTCCGGGGCGGACCCCGGGAATGTAGCCTCCGTTTTTCTTCAGATCGTCGGCGATCTGATTGGGTTGAAACATGGTGGCGACCCAGAAGTAACTGAAGAAAAAGATCAACAAGGCGGAAAGCGCGGCATACGGCCATCCGCCGCTGAGCGCCGTCGTGAGGCGCTGGGCCCACTCCTGTCCAGGAAAGGCGAAGGCGATAATCTGTGAGGGAAACAACAGAATGGCCTGCGCGAAGATGATGGGCATGACGCCGGAATAGTTGACCTTCAACGGCAAAAAGGTGGATTGGCCTCCATAGACCTTTCGCCCGACGACCCGTTTGGCGTACTGGATGTTGATCCGGCGTTGTGCCTGGGTGATGGCGATGACGGCCGCGATCACCAGCAGGAGGAGGGCGATCATCATCACGAGGATCATCGGATTCTTCGTGTCCGCGCCTTCGGGACCGCCGATGTAGGTGGTCCAGGCCTGAACCAAGGCGCCGGGCAAACTTGCGATGATGTTGACCGTAATGATCAGCGAGATCCCGTTGCCCACACCGCGCTCGGTGATCTGATCCCCGATCCACATGAGCAACATCGTGCCCGCGACAATGACCAGCACCGCCAGCAACTCGAAGCCCAGCCCCGGATTCGGCACAAGTTGGAGCCCGGTTTCTTCGATTACCCGGCCGAGACCCTGGAGAAAAACGTTCTGTTCAGGATTTTCCAAGGACTTTGCGAGCATGAATCCCTGAAACACGCTCAAGGTGATGGCGACATAACGCGTGTACTGCCCGATCTTCTGCCTGCCCCCATCTTCCCGGGAGAGCTTGCTCAGGCGCGGGACCACTGCCGTCATCAACTGCATCATGATCGAGGCGCTGATGTAAGGCATGATGCCCAACGCAAAGACCGCGCAGTTCTCGAGGGCGCCGCCGCTGAATACGTTCAACAAGGCCATCACCGCATGGGTGCCTTGGTCCCCCTCTTCAGCGAGCCTTTTGACCCACTCCTGCAAAACGGTCGGGTCCACCCCCGGAAGGGTAATCGCCGTGCCGATCCGCACGACGACGACCATCGCCAGGGTGAAAAGGATCCGCTCCCGCAGTTCGGGAATTTTGAGGGTGTTGGTAAAGGCGGAAATCATGCTCTGTGCTGAGAAGGAAAGGAAAGCGGCATTCGACCTCCGTTCACAGGCGCGAGGCGAAAAAGTCCGCTGGGGAGGCTGGGCATCACTGCGCTCCGGCGGGAAGCCGCACCGAACCTCCCGCTTCCTCGATTTTGGTCCGGGCGGAAGCGCTGCAGCGCAGACCCTCGAGCGTCAGCGCCTTGGTTAACGTCCCGTTGCCGAGAATCTTCACCGCGTCCAAGGCGCCCTTGATCAGACCAGCCTCACGCAGGGCTGCTTCGTTGATCACGGCATCGGTCTCGAACTTTTGCTCGAGCCCGGAGAGGTTGACCACGGCGACCCGAACTCGAAAGGTCTTGTTGTTGAAGCCGCGCTTGGGCATGCGCCGGTGAATCGGCATCTGGCCGCCCTCGAAGCCGGGGCGGATCGAGGCGCCTGCGCGCGCTTTTTGCCCCTTGTGCCCTTTGCCCGAGGTCTTCCCGTGTCCGGAACTCTCGCCGCATCCCAGCCGCTTCCGGCGGTGCCGCGATCCGGGAGCGGGCCGCAGATTGTGTAGTCTCATCATCTCGATTGGTGGTTGGTCTCCCGGGTATTTCAGATGGCTTCTTGGCTCGCCGCCTTCCGGCTGCGCACACGCAGGATTTCGTCCCGTTGTCGAAGATTCTGCAACGCCTCCAAAGTGGCTTTCACCACATTGGCATGGTTGCTCGAACCCAAGGATTTCGCCAGAATATCGCGGATGCCCACGGCTTCCACCACAGCACGCACGCTGCCCCCGGCAATGATCCCGGTTCCGGGCGAAGCGGGACGGAGCAACACCCGGCCTCCTCCGAATTCTCCTTCCACCTCATGAGGGATGGTGTGGTCTCGCAGGGCCACCTTGATCATCCGCCGCCGGGAGGCTTCGCTGGCCTTGCGAATGGCTTCCGCCACTTCCTTGGCCTTCCCAAACCCGTAACCGACGCGGCCGGCCCGGTCTCCCGCCACGACCAAGGCGCTGAAGCTGAACCGGCGCCCGCCTTTCACGACTTTGGCGCAGCGGTTGATATAAACGACCTTTTCCTCGATCTCGGCCGCGCGCGTGTCCGGCGACAGGATGGAAGCGTCCGAAATGTTTTCGCTGGTACTCACAGGCAATTCAGTTAAAATTTCAATCCCCCCTCACGCGCGGCATCCGCAAGCGCCGCCACTTTCCCATGATAGAGGAACCCGCCCCGGTCAAACACGATGCTCTCGACTCCGCCCGCGGTGGCCCGCTCGGCAATGAGGACTCCGACGCGGCGGGCGCCCTCCCGGTTGGCCCGGGCGCCGCCTCGCAAGGCGCCTTCGGCCGTCGAAGCCGCAGCCAACGTCCGCCCGCGCTGATCGTCGATGACCTGCGCATAGCAGTGCTGATTGGAAAAGCACACAGCCAAACGGGGCCGCTCGGCGCTGCCCCGGATTTTCTTCCGGATCCGGGAGTGAATTCTCCGCCGGCTTTCCTTTCGCGATCTCGCACTCATGGCTGGGTCCCTGGTTCTCTCACCTCTATTTCTTGACGTTCTTACCAGCTTTGCGCCGGACGTATTCTCCGGCATAACGGATGCCTTTGCCCTTGTAAGGCTCCGGAGGGTAGGCCGATCGCACTTCCGCGGCAAACTGACCCACCCGTTGTTTGTCCACGCCTTCTACACGGATCTTGGTGTTTTCGGTCACGGTGACCTTCAAGTCCGGCGGGATCGGATAAACCACTGGATGCGATTTCCCGATGCTCAGATCGAGCACCTCGCCTTTCACCGCGGCGCGGAAGCCGACTCCTTGAATCTCGAGGTCTTTGCTGAACCCTGCCGAGACGCCGCGAACCATATTGGCCACAAGACTGCGGGCGGTGCCGTGAAGGGCGCGCAACTGCCGCGAATCGCCCTCCCGTTGCAAAGTCAACACGCCCGCTTCCTCTCGCATCCCAATGCCTCGCGGAAGACTCCATTCCAGCCGGCCCATCGGCCCCTCGACGGTCAACTGCCGGCCGTCCTGGGCCACACTTACCTTATCCGGAACCGGAATTGTTTGTAAGCCGATGCGCGACATGTTCTGTCCTCCTTCTATGCCTGATTACCAAACGAGGGCGAGCAATTCTCCCCCCACTTGTTCCTTGCGGGCTTGATGACCCGTCATCACGCCCCGCGAAGTCGAGAGGATGGAAATGCCAAGGCCTCCCAGAACGCGCGGGATCTCGTCCACCCCCACAAAACGGCGGCGGCCCGGTTTGCTCACGCGTTTGAGATCGGTGACCGCCGGAACCGTGTCGACAAACTTGGTCTTGACCACAATCTGCGGAAATTGCTCTTCGGTGCTGATTTCGTAGGACCAAATGTAACCCTCCTCCTGGAGAATGCGGGCCAACTCGGCCTTCAGACGCGAATAGGGAGCGACAAAAGAATCCTTCCTCGCCCGGCTGGCGGTCTTCAGGCGGCTGAGAAAATCGGCGATGGGATCGGTGACAACACTCATAACCAGGAAAATGGCGTTAGGCGGCCTTGGCGGATTCGCGGAAGGGCATGCCCAGTTTTTTGAGAAGAGCGCGGCCTTCCTCGTCCGTGCGCGCAGTGGTTACAATGGTGATGTCGAAGCCAATGGTGTGTTTGACTTTATCCAGCTCGATCTCCGGAAAGATGGAGTGGTCGGCAATGCCCAACGTGTAATTGCCCCGCCCGTCGAAGCTGCGCGGCGCCACTCCCCGGAAATCCCTAATGCGCGGAATGGCCGCTTTGGTCAGGCGCTGGAGAAATTCCCACATGTAGCGGCCGCGGAGCGTCACTTTGGCTCCAATCTCGGTTTTCTCGCGCAGTTTGAAGTTGGAAATGCTCTTCTTCGACTTGGTGATGATCGGACGCTGCCCGGTGATCAAAGCCATTTCCCGCACGGCGCCCTCCAATGCGGGGCCGCGTTCCTCAGCGCTTCCAACGCTGCAGTTTACCACGATCTTCTCCAATTGCGGCGCTTGATGCGCGTTTTGATAACCGAACTCGCTCATCAGTTCCCCGATGATCCGCTCGCGGTAATCTCTCTTCAGTTCCGGTTCCATGGCTGTCGAATCAATGCTCTTGGCGTTTCGTCCCTTTACCCCCCGGCGACGCTTCGGTCTCCAACCGCTTGACGTTGGAAATGTGGATGGGACCTTCCCTTTCGATAATGGCGCCTTCCGGGCGCTCTGCCGACTTGCGCGCGTGTTTCTTGATCATTCGCACGCCCTCGATGATCACCTGATCCTTGGCCCGGATCACCTGGAGAATCTTCCCGGTCGCGCCCCGATGGTTTCCACTGATCACGACGACCGTGTCGCCCTTCTGGACATGAGTCTTCTTGCGGTTCATAACACTTCGGGGGCCAGACTGACGATCTTCATAAAATTGCGCTCCCGGAGTTCGCGAGCGACCGGGCCAAAAATGCGCGTTCCCCGCGGGTTGCGGTCCTTGTCGATGATGACGATGGCGTTGCGGTCGAAGCGCAGGACGGAACCGTCCGGACGCCGGATGGGCGCCGCTGTGCGGACGACAACGGCGCGAACCACGTCGCCCTTCTTCACATTGGCCGTCGGCGTCGACTCCCGCACGTGCGCAGTGATAATGTCGCCCACCGAAGCGGTGCGGGTGCGTTTCCCGATCACCCCGATCATTTTGGCCACCCGGGCGCCGGTGTTGTCGGCGACGTCGACCTTAGATTCCATCTGGATCATACCTTTTTCTTCGCTGGGGTTGTTCGAGTTGCATCCGCGGCGTCAATGACCGAGCACTTCCACCAGGCGCCACCGCTTGGTCTTGCTCAGTGGCCGGCACTCCACGATGCGAACCTTGTCGCCTTCCTTGGCCTCGCCCTTTTCGTCATGGGCATAAAACTTCGTGCTTCTCTTGATGATCTTGCCAAAAACTGGATGCGGAACTCTCCGCACCACAGCGACGACGATGGTCTTGTTCATCTTGTCAGACACGACCAACCCAACCCGCGTCTTGCGGAGAGCGCGGCGCGCCGCTGGCGCCGGAGATTCAGATTCGTTGCTCATAGATCGAAAAAGGGGATGGGACTCAAAGACCTCCTCACGGGGCGGCGGCCAGACGGCGGCGCTCACTGAGGATCGTCTCAATGCGAGCCAGTGTGCGGCGCGCTGTGTAAATCCGCGCTGTGTTCTCCAACTGATTGCTGGCGTGCTGAAAGCGCAACAACAGCATCTCTTCCTTGAGATCCCGGCGGCGCGTCAACAGTTCGTCGGTGCTGAACTCTCTGATTTCTGACGTTTTCATCGGCGAACGGACAAGAAAGAATCAGGCGGCTTGGCGCATAACGAAACGCACCCGAATGCCGAGTTTGTTGGCGGCCAGCCGCATGGCCTCGCGGGCTGCGGCCTCCGGCACGCCGGCGATCTCGAACAACATGTGGCCCGGACGCACGACCGCGACCCATTTCTCCGGAGCGCCTTTGCCCTTTCCCATGCGCGTCTCCGGCGGCCGGGAGGTGATGGGCTTGTGTGGGAAAATGCGAATCCAGACCCTTCCGCGGCGTTTGAGATGGCGGTTGATGGCAATCCGGCAGGCTTCGATCTGGTTGTTCGGAATCCAGGCCCGGCCCAGCGATTGCAGCCCGTAATCGCCATAGCCCAGAGTCGTCCCGCGCTGGGCGTTGCCCGCCCGGCTCCCGCGTTGGGACTTCCGGTACTTCACTTTACGAGGCATCATCGCCATGGTCGTCGATCTCCTTTCTTTCGATTCAAAACTTCCAAACTTGTTCCCGCCCGTTGCTTAGGAAGGCCGGCCGCGCGGGCGATCCGGTCGCCGGGGCCCGCGATCCCCTCGGGGAGTAGGAGGCGCTTCCGATCCCTCTTCCCGCCGGTTGAGCCAGCATTTCACGCCGATCACTCCGTAGACCGTCTTCGCCTCGGCAAAGCCGTAGTCGATGGGGACGCGCAGAGATTGGAGCGGCACCTTACCTTCCCGGTACCACTCCGCCCGGGCGATATCCGCTCCGCCCAAACGACCAGCACAGCGTATCTTGATGCCCTCCGCGCCAAAATCAAGCGCGGTCTGCAAGGCCCGCTTCATGGCTCGCCGAAAGGAAATCCTACGTTCCAACTGCAACGCGACGTTTTCAGCCACCAACTGCGCGTCGAGTTCCGGTTGTTTGATTTCGAAAATGTCGATCTTGACCTGCCTGTCGTTGCACATCCGCGAAATGTCGGAGGTCATTCGTTCGATTTCGGCCCCTTTGCGGCCGATCACCAGTCCCGGACGCGCGCTGTGCAGGGTGACCCGGATGCTGTTCCAAGCCCGCTCGATGATGACTTTCGAAATGGCCGCGTTGGAAAGCCGCTGCCGGATGTAGTTGCGCACTCGCAGATCGCTGTGCAGGAAATGCGTGAAGTCCTGCTCCGGAGCAAACCACTTCGAGCGCCAGTCCTTGTTGACCGCGAGGCGAAATCCGATGGGGTTGATTTTCTGACCCATAATATTGTGTCTACCTGCTGCTTCCGGCTTCCGTTAATCCGTCGCTCTCTCTGCGATTGCTTCCCCTTCCCCTGTCCCGAGTCCGCCCTCTTCGGCCTCAGACGCCACCTTGTCCACCCCATCGGTGACCACCACCAAAATATGACTCATCCGCCGCCGAATAGGACTGGCGCTGCCTCGTGCCCTCGGCCGGATCCTTCGCATCATCCGCCCCTTGTCAATCCGGGCTTCCTTGACCAACAGGTCGTCGGGAGAAAGTTTGTGGTTGTTCTCCGCATTGGCCAACGCCGATCGCAGGGTCTTGCTCAAAAGAACCGCGGCTTTGCGCGGAGTGTAATTCAGAATGTTGAGCGCTTCCGCGGCTGTAAGTCCCTGAATTCTGCGGGCCACGTCCCGCGCCTTCAAGGGCGAGATCCGGGCATTGATATGTACTGCCTTAACGTCCATGGCTGCTGCTCAGTGTTGAATCTCGGGGTCGATAAAGATGGAATCCCCCACTTCGATGCTTTCGTCGGCGGCAACCAAGTCCTGAATGACCGCGCCGCTGATTTCCTCACGGGAATCGACGACGAGAGCACGCCCGACCAGACGGTCTTTCCGTTGAATCCGCAAGGGGGTGCCCACGCGCAAACCATGCCGGCTCCCCACGCTGCAGACCACCAGCGAATATTCCGGCTTCACACTGATGACGCGGGCCTCGTTCAAACCTTCGGCCGCCACCGGTCCTGCGCGGTAGCTCAGCCCCAGAGCCTCCTCGGCCGACCGCAAGGCGTTCTCGACTTCCAACCGTTTCTCCGCGCTCGCATTGGAGGCCGTACTCAGATAGGCCACCACCGCATCAGAGAGGCGAAGTATCTCGCGGGCGATCTGTTCTTTTTCTTCGTCGGCAAGCCTCAAATCGGAAAGCGCTTTCATCAAGCGGCCCTCCAAACCTCCGCCCTCGGTGTTGATCGCCTCCGCTCCAAGGGCCTCGAGCTGCAGCACCGCTTCCCGGCAATCCTTCCGGCACTGCTCCAGTTCCCGGTTCGCTTCCGCCAAACTCTCTCCCAAGACCCGGTTGCCCTCCGCCAAGATCTGATTCTCGCGGTCCAGTTCGCGATTGCGTTTGACCGCCGCGTCCAAAGCCGTCCGCAGTTCCCTGACTTCCAGCGAACTGTCCTGAGCTCCGGCGTAAACCACGGAGGCCCCCACGGCGAGCAGCACAAGCCAGCGGGCGCGGCGGTTGGAAGCAAGGAAGTTCATGGAGCTTGGAGTGTTCGAAATGCCCGGTCGCGCCGCCCTTATTTCTTCCCTTGGCCGCCGTGTTGAATGAACTTGCGGGTAGGTGAAAATTCGCCGAGTTTGTGCCCGACCATATTCTCGGTGACGTAGACGCTCACAAAGTCCTTCCCGTTGTGGACGAGAAAGGTGTGCCCGACGAAATCGGGTATGATCAGGGACTGGCGCGACCAAGTCTTGATCGGCTTGCGCGATCCGGCCTCGGTTTGCTTGTCCACCTTGGCCAGAAGCTTGTAGTGAACGAAGGGTCCTTTCTTGAGAGAGCGGGGCATGAGCTGTTCGGTGAGAGTTCGGCCTGATGGATGCGGCGCTTACTTGCGGCGTTTCATCTTGCGGCTCTGCACGATGAGCCGGTCGCTGGGCTTATTCTTTTTCCGGGTTTTTTGGCCCTTGACGTGACCCCAGGGGCTCTTGAGATGCTGGCGGCCGCCGCCGCTTTTGCTCTTGCCTTCGCCACCGCCGTTGGGGTGATCCACGGGATTCATGCACATGCCGCGCACCGTCGGGCGGATTCCCTTCCAGCGCGTCCGGCCGGCTTTCCCGCTGATGGTGTTCATGTGAGAAACGTTGCCGACCTGGCCGACGGTCGCGTAACAATCCTCCTTGAACCGGCGGATCTCCCCCGAAGGCAACCGGACCAAGGCGTAACCGCCCTCGATGTTCGAGAGGATGGCGGCCTGACCCGCGCTGCGGGCGATCTTCCCGCCCCGTCCCGGTTCGAATTCAATGTTGTGAATCGCCGTTCCCAACGGAATGCGCTTGAGCGGCAAGGCGTTGCCCAGTTTGGGCGGGGCCTGCTCCCCGGCGACGACGCCGGCCCCGACTTCCAGCCCCAGCGGCGCCAGAATGTAATTCCGCTGTCCGTCCCCGTACTCGATGAGGGCAATCCGAGCGCTGCGATGCGGATCGTACTCGATTCCCAGCACCCGCGCCTCGTCGTCTCGCCGGTTGCGTTTGAAGTCGACCAGCCGGTAATGCCGTTTGTGCCCGCCGCCCACGTGACGGCAAGTGATCCGCCCCAAGTTGTTCCGGCCGCCCGACTTGCGACAGGGCTCGAGCAAACTCTTCTCCGGCTTGGACTTGGTGATCTCGTCGAAGTCCGACCACACCTTGTAGCGGTTCGACGGAGTGGTGGGATTGAATCGTTTGAGCCCCATGGATGGTTCCTCCTCGCTTTCTGCGTTACAGCCTTTGCGGTCTCTCAGACCAGATCGATCGTTTCCCCCTCTTTGAGCCGCACCATGGCCTTTTTCCAATGGGCGGTGCGCCCGAAATCGGCGCGCCTCTCCCGTTTCTTCTTGCCCCGGTAGTTGCAGGTGTTGACCGAAACCACCTTCTTCCGGAGGATACGTTCGACTGCCTCCTTGATTTGAAGCTTGTTGGCCCGGCGATCGACCTCGAAGACGTACTCGTTATTTCGCTCCGTGAGCAAGGCCGCCTTCTCGCTCAACCGGATTCTGCGAATTACCTGAAAGATGTCGCTCATCGGCTGCGTGTCCTCCGGGCTAAAATGGGCAGGGCGTCTTGGGTCAAAACGATGCGGTCGTATCGGAGGAGATGCTCGACATTGACCTCGTCGGCCGTCATCAGCAATGCCGGCTTGACGTTGCGCGCCGCCAGATAGGTCGATTCATCGAAACGCGCCGCCACCACCAAAATCTTGGCGCCCGCTCCGAAACCGTCCAAGGCTGCCAGAAAGCTTCGCGTCTTGCCGTCCGGAACAGAGAATTCCGGGACCCCGACAACCTCGCCGCCCTCGATGCGAGCCCCCAAGGCGGCCCGCAGCGCCAGTCGCCGGACCTTCTTCCCCACGGTCTTGGAATAATCGCGCGGCCGGGGTCCGAAAGCGACGCCCCCTCCTCGAAACAGCGGCGCCCGGATCTCCCCGTGACGCGCGCGTCCGGTACCTTTCTGCCGGTAAATCTTTCGTCCGCTTCCGGAGACCTCGGCCCGCGTCTTGGTGCAGGCTGTTCCCGAGCGCCGGTTCGCCCGCATCGCGGTCACCAGTTCATGTACGGCGTAGGCGCCCTTGCCTCCGGTCGCCACTTCGATTTCGGCGGACTGTGCGTCTTCCAAGGAAAATACCGTTCCAGACATGCTCGTGCTCCTTCCGCAATCTTCAGTTCAATCAATGGCCGGTTCAGGATTCCGCCGTTTCCGTTACTGCCGCGGGAAGAGGCTTCTTCTTCGCTGGCCGGACCAGCACCAAGCTGCCTTTGGCTCCAGGAAAACTGCCGCTGATCAGCAACGCGCCGTCTTCCTCCCGGACTTGAATCACCTGGAGATTCTGCACCGTCCGCCGGTAGTTCCCATGACGGCCGGGAAGTTTGGTGCCTTTCCATAGCCGGCCCGGCGTGGTCCCGCAGCCGATCGCGCCGGGCCGCCGGTGCATCATCGAACCGTGAGTTTGAGGCAGGCCTCCGAAGCCGAAGCGCTTGACCACCCCCTGAAAACCTTTACCCTTGGTCACTCCAATGACATCGACATACTGTCCCATCTGAAACAAGGATGCCGGCAATTCGGCCCCTTCTTGAGCCGGCAACTCGTCTTCCGCGGCGAAGCGAAACTCGCGCAGCCATCGTTTCGGAGCGCAGCCGCGCTTCTTCAAGTGACCCAGCGACGGCTTGTTGAGGCGCTGCTCCTTCTGTTCTCCGAAGCCCACCTGAACCGCGGCATAGCCGTCCCCATCGCTCCGCTTGATTTGGACGACCACATTCCCGCGCACGTCGAGCACGGTAACCGGCACCGCCGTCCCATCCTCGGCGTAGACCCGCGTCATTCCCAATTTTCTGCCCAACAATCCCAGACTCATGACGCCGTCCTTTCTCAGATCTTGATCGTGATGTCCACCCCGGCGGGCAGGTTCAACTTTTTCAGTTCATCCACCGTCCGCGCGGTGGGATCGACAATGTCGAGCAATCTCTTGTGCGTCCGTATCTCGAATTGCTCCGCCGATTTCTTGTTCACGTGCGGAGAGCGGTTGACGCTGAATTTCTCGATACGCGTCGGCAAGGGAATGGGCCCAGCGACCTTGGCGCCGGTCCGCTTCGCCGTGTCCACGATCTCTTGCGAGGACCGGTCCAACAAGCGGTGGTCATAGGCCCGAAGGCGGATGCGGATGCGCTGGGATTGCATGGCGGGGATCGGGCGGAGAGAGGAAGGAGAAAATCAGGCCGGGACCAACCCGCCCCGCTGTTCCACAATGTCCTCCACAATATTCTGAGGCACTTGCTCGAAGTGGGATGGAGTCATGGCGTAATCCGCCCGGCCGCGCGACAGCGAGCGCACCGCCGTGGAATAACCAAACATTTCCGCCAACGGCACTTCCGCGACGATGACGCTGAGATTGTTGCGCATGTCGATCCGCTGGATGCGTCCCCGGCGGCGATTCAGATCTCCCATGATGTCGCCCTGATAGTCTTCAGGCGTGGAGACTTCCACCGACATGATCGGCTCGAGCATAACGCAACGGGCCTTCCGGAAGGCGTCCTTCATGGCGAAAATCGCGGCCATCTTGAAGGCCTGCTCGCTGGAATCGACTTCGTGACTCGATCCATCCAGCAGGTCGACGTGAACGTCCACCACCGGGTAACCCGCGATGATGCCGTTCTGCATGGCCTCGTTCACTCCTCCCAAACACGCGTTGATGTATTCCCTGGGAATCGTGCCGCCCACCACCTTGTTGTCGGTGGTCAGCCCTTTGGCTTTCTCGTTGGGCTGAATACGCAAAACCACATGCCCGTATTGGCCGCGACCGCCTGTCTGCTTCACCAACTTGCCTTCTCCGTTGGCGGCCACAGTGATGGTCTCGCGGTAGGCGATCTGAGGCTTGCCCGCATTCGCGTCGACGTTGAACTCCCGCAGCATCCGGTCCCGGATAATGTCGAGGTGAAGTTCACCCATACCGGCGATGATGGTCTGGCCGGTCTCCTCATCGGTCTTGACCACAAAGGTCGGGTCCTCCTCCGAGAGACGCTGCAAGGCCGTGGCCATCCGTTCCTGGTCGGCCTTGGTCTTGGGCTCGATGGCCATGGACATGACCGGAACTGGAAATGACGGAGGTTCCAACAAGATGGGGCGCGAGGGATCGCAGAGAGTGTCCCCCGTGGTGATGTTCTTGATTCCCACAATCGCGGCGATGTCGCCCGAATAACAGGTGTCGATCTCGGTGTGCTTGTTCGACTGGACTTGGAGAAGCCGGCCGACCCGCTCCTTGCGCCCGGTTCGCGGGTTGACCACGATGTCGCCCTTCGAGAGCGTCCCGGAATAGACCCGGAAAAACACGAGTTTCCCGACGTAGCGATCCGCCCAAAGTTTGAAGGCCAGCGAACAGAACTTCTTGTTGTCGCCGGTGTGGACATCCATCATTTCATCCGGATCGTCCGGATTGCGTCCCTGCGCCGGCGGAACATCCAATGGGCTGGGCAAATAATCCACCACCGCGTCCAGCAAGTATTGAACGCCCTTGTTTTTGAAGGCCGATCCGCCGACGACCGGCACGATCCGGTTGGCGATGACCTGACGCCGCAAAGCCTGTTTCAGGTCGGGCAGCGTAATCTCTTCTTCCTCGAGAAACTTGTGGCCCACCACCTCGTCGAGATCGACCATTTGCTCTTGCAGCGCGGCATAGGCCTCGTCGGCCACGGCCCGCTCTTCGTCCGTCAGCTCTCGCATCGTGTAGGTCGATCCGAACACGTCGTCGTCCGAAAAAATGACCGCCTTCCGATTGAGCACATCGATCTGTCCCTTGAGCTGGTCTTCCGCTCCGATGGGAATGAGAATCGGGTGAGCGTTGGCGTTGAGCTTCTCCCGCAGATCGGCGACGACACTGTCGAAGTCGGCTCCGACCCGGTCCATCTTGTTGACGAAAGCGATGCGCGGGACGCGGTATTTATCCGCCTGTCTCCACACCGTTTCGCTCTGCGGTTGGACTCCGGCGACTCCACAAAAAACGGCGATCGCGCCGTCCAACACTCTCAAAGAACGCTCGACCTCCGCAGTGAAATCGACGTGCCCAGGTGTATCGATGATGTTGACCCTGATGTCCTGTCCCGAGAAATTCTTGTAGACCCCCTCCTGTTCGAGCTGTTTCCACTGACAAGAAACCGCGGCCGAAGTGATGGTGATTCCGCGCTCGCGTTCCTGTTCCATCCAGTCCGTGGCGGCATTCCCGTGGTGAACCTCGCCGATCTTGTGGATCATGCCAGTGTAGAAGAGCACGCGTTCTGTGAGCGTGGTCTTTCCGGCGTCGATGTGTGCAGCGATCCCTATGTTCCGGGTGCGCTCCAGCGGACATGGACGTTTCGGAGAATTGACCTTCTCGGACATAAGTGTGACGGGAAGAAGCGTAAGTTCCATTAGGTTACCACCGGAAATGGGCGAATGCCCGGTTGGCCTGCGCCATCTTGTGCATTTCGTCGCGGCGCCGGACGACGCTGCCCTGACCTTTGGCGGCGTCGCGGATTTCGTTAGCCAAGGCCACATGCATGGGCACGCCCTTGCGGTTGCGGGCAAACCCGATCAACCATCGCATGGCCAGAGATTCCTGCCGCTCCGAGGCGACCTCGAGCGGAACCTGATAGGTGGCTCCGCCGACGCGGCGCGATTTCACTTCGACCTTCGGTTTGGAATTTTCCACGGCGCGGTTGAGAATCTCCAGCGGATCGACGTTGTCCGAGCCCTCGTTGGAACGTTCGATGGCGGCGTAGATGATCCGTTCGGCCAAGGCCTTCTTTCCGCAACGCATGATCCGGTTGACCAAACGTGAGACCAACGCGCTTTCGTAGCGCGGGTCGACGTGGAACGGCTTGCGGTGAACGCGTCTGCGGCGGGACATGGCAAAGAAATAAGTAAAAAAATGAAGAAGTGAAAACGATCGAGCGGGCGTTCCTGGCATCTCCGCTCTCGGGCGGATCAGCTCTTGCTCTTGTCTCCTTTGGGACGCTTGGCCCCGTATTTTGATCGCCCGCAGCGCCGGGCATCCACTCCCAGCGTGTCCAAGGCGCCCCGGACGATATGGTAGCGCACCCCCGGCAAGTCCTTGACCCGGCCGCCTCGCACCAGAACCACCGAGTGTTCCTGGAGGTTGTGCCCTTCTCCCCCGATGTAGGCGATCACTTCGAAGCCATTGGTCAAACGCACCTTGGCCACTTTCCGCAAGGCCGAGTTCGGTTTCTTCGGCGTCCGCGTCATCACCTGCAAACACACGCCGCGCCGCTGGGGACAGTCGGAGAGAGCCGGTGACTTCGACTTCTCCACCTGTTTCCGGCGGCCTTTGCGAATAAGCTGGTTGATGGTCGGCATGAAATTCTCGGTGTATCGCTCAACACCGGACGCCGCCGAGAACGGAGAATTCTGTACAAGGAACCCGGTCCCTTGCCCATCTTCTCCGGAGTGGCGCCCGATAATGTATCAGCCGGTCTCGGACCGGAGCCCAGAGCGCTGAGAGCCGCGCACTATAGGAACACAGGTTCATCTCGCAAGTGATTTTCCTGGATTTTTTTGTGCACACGTCCCGGGGAATCCCACGAGCCTCGCTCGGCGCAAGCCATCTCCACATCGTCCGCGGCGCCCGCTTTCCCCCGTTTTTTCTGACGCGCCTGTCGCAAAAAAACGGCGTGCCGGCCCGCCTCCAGCGCCGCCTCTCCCCCTCCTCCCCGGCCCCGGGGCCACCATTCCCGCCAACCACCTTCTCAAGGCCTCTACTCGTCCTCGCTCCCGGTCTCCCCGGTCTCCCTGGACGCACCCGCAGCCGCCGGACCCCGGGCCGCTTCCAACAGCATTCCGCCCGCCAAATAATCGGCGAAAAGCCAGGCCATGAGGAGGCTTCCCTCCTCGTTGACGTGACGTCCGTCTCGCCAGTAACGCAGGTCGCGCGGCATCTGCGCGGCGAAATCAAAAAACGGCGCCCCTTTCTCCTCCGCCAACTTTTCCGTCAAGGCGTTCATCTCGCGAAACCCCCGTTGGTAAAAGGAAAAGCCGGCGTAATCGCCCGGTATCGCATCGGTCCAGGCCCAACTGGTCAAGAGCACGTCCACCTCGTGTTCCCGGGCAATGGCGAGGATGTTGCGCAGATTGTCGCGGCTGAAATGGGCCGGGTTCCGGTCCAGGAGGTCGCCAAAGAAAGCATCAGGATCGTCGACGGAGTGATACGGACCATAATACTGCGGCGCGTTGGTGAAAGGTTCCAGCCCCATGTGGGAGGCGCCCCGAAACCGGCGGGCGATCCGCCACAGAGTGCAATGCCGCTGCAACGAAGAGACCCGGGGCGCCTCCCAGTATTTGCGCCTGCCCCGGTTGTCCGCCCGGTAGGCTTCTGGATTCACGAACCGGCAGTGCACATCGTTGGTGCCGTGATAGATGATCAGGAGATCCGGATCCAGTTCCAACACCCGAAAGCAGAGATAAACCAGCGTTTCCCAGGTGTTGTAGCCGGGCACTCCTCCGTTGATCACTTCGACCCGCCCGAAACCCCGCTCTCGGAGCATCCTTTCCAGGTGCGCGGTGAAAATCTCCCGGTTGTCGCTCACCCCTTCCGTGTAAGTCGTGGATCCTCCCAGCGCGACGATCCGGAAGACTCCGCTGGGTTTCTGTAATGAAAAATCGGGGCCACGAAATCCCTCCCGGTTGTGGCTCAGGGCGCCGCGGCGGTAACCCGGCGTGTTGGCATAGCAAAGATAGGGATGAGGAACCACCCGCGCTTCGCCGGGATTCAGGTCTTCGTAAAGCGCGTATTTGACCCGTTGTTCACTGCTTGCGGCCCAGCTCAGCCACACGCGAGCCGCTCCTTCCATAATCAGGAGCGTTCCGGTGAGAAGCACAAGACGTGGAATCAGGTAGCGAAAAGAACTTCGATGGGAGGCAGACACAAAGGCGATTGGAGCACGTTCTCCCCGGATTTCCAATCTCGGCGCATAGGCAGTGGAACAACATCCCCGGCCCCTTCATCTTGAGGGGAGAGACATTGGTTTCGAAGCGGACCTTTCAAGCCGCCTTTGGGAATGTCTGCCCAGGCTTTCGGGGCCGCGTAATTGGGGAACCCCGAACGCGGAACCTCCGGAATACCCTCAACTCGCTCCACTACCGCGTCATTTTCTTCCGCAGGTAAGTCGGAATATCGAGGTTCTCCCCGTCGACGACCGTTGGAATCTTAGAGTCGTCGAACTGACCACGGGGAGTAGGATCCAGTTCGAGTTCCTCTTGATACGAATCCCGCCGGGCGCGGCGCCGGAGGTTCGGCTCCGGCCTCGAATCCGCCGGCGCGGCACTGCCCTGGGCGGAACCGCTGGGCACGACTCCGCCATCCTCGCTTTGCCGGGGGGACGGATAGGGCTCCTCATCGTCTGCATCGGCCGTCGGAGCGGAACCGAAGCCTGGGGGATGGTTCCGCTCCAATTCGACCTCGCCCGCTTCGGCTTCGTCATCGGTCCAAACCACCTCTTCGACGAAATCCGGAGACTCGTCCTCGATAAGTTCGACCTCGTCTTCCAGAGCCTGCCGATTCCGTTCCAGGCGAAAAGGAGAGGCTTCCGGAACCGGGGCTGGCGCCTCTGCGGCCTCCGGCACTGCAAACACCTCCGGCGCTTTTTCTTCGCTTTCCTCGTCCCAGTCCGCTTGGGGCGCATCTCCCCTGCTGAGGCCGTTCCGCGCGCCGGCATCCAGGACAACGGGTCTCGGGCCGCCGGGGGAAAGCCCTGCCGGCTCCGGCGCCAGGACCTCCTCGTCCTCGTCCTCATCCGAGAACTCGATCTCCTCGAGGTCCGCCGCCGCGGCCTGGGCGTCCGCCGGCGCTTCCCCGACGGGGACGCGGTCGAAGATCTCTTCCTCACCTTCCTCGCCGTCATCGAGGCCCTTGTCGTCCTCCCCAAGATCCTCCTCGCCGGGATCCTCCTCGTCGTCGTCGATATCCAGGACTTCTTCGCTCTCCGGCTCTGCTCCTGCTCCGTGGTCGTCCCAGGCGTCTTCGCCGGCGGAAGCCGGTCCTCCGCCCGTTGCGGGCAGCGCAGCGCCTGCGGGCATCGCCGTCTCGTGTTGCGGCCATTCCTCCTCGCCGTCCTCAACCATGGGGGCGCGCTGCAATTCTTCCAAGGTTAGCGAGCTAAAAACGGTCACACTGAGCCGGTCGCCCATCTTCTCATCCACACTCATCCCGAGCAAAATGTGAGCATCGGGATGGACGTGTGTGTTGAGTTTGGACATGAGTTGCTCGACTTCCGCCAAAGTCATAGTGGGACCGCCCACGATGTGAACGAGGGTGCTCGAGGCTTGGCTCAAGAGCCGGCCTTCATCCAGCAAGGGACTGCGGAGCGCATTCCGCAGCGCTTCCTGGACCCGGTTCTTCCCTGAACCCACACCGTGGCCGAAGAGACAACGCGAAGACGGATTCTTCAACGCGGCCAGAAGATCGTCCATGCCGATCTGGACCAGGCCCCGCTGGGACACCAAGGCCGCCACGGCGCGCACACTTTGACTGATCAGCTTATCGGCGTTGGTGAAGGCTTGTTGGATGCCGTCTTTCGATAGGGCCAGTTCGCCCATGCGATCGTTATCGAATGTGATCAGAGCGTCGCTGACCTGTTCCAGATCCCGGAGGGCGGTTTGCGCTTGCCGAATCCGGCGCCGGCCTTCAAAGGAAAACGGCATGGTCGCGAACACGGTCACGAACGCCCCTTCCTCCCGGGCCAAGCGGCAAACCAAGGAAGCGGCGCCCGATCCCGTGCCGCCGCCCAAGCCAACACAGACAAAAACCAAGACCTGACCGCGGACCACCTCCCGGATCTGCTCCTCGACCTCCTCGGCGGCTTCGGCGCCCAGTTCGGGGTCCCCGCCGGAGCCGAGTCCCCGCGTCAACTCGCGACCGAGCTGAATCTTCTGGTGCGCCGTCGAGGATTTCAGGGTGCGAATATCGGTATCCAGACAGAACAATTCGGCTTCCTCGATTCCGTCGAGGGCGATTTGGTCGAGGGCGTTGCTTCCGGCTCCGCCCAGCCCGATCGCCCGGCTGCGGATGAGCCGGCGCCGCGGCGGACTCTGTGTCTCTTCGCGTTTGAATTCGATCATGGTCGTCGTTTTGGTTAGGGTAGTGGTGGTGGTTTTGCTTGTGGAAGTCGCCGTTAGAAGCTCGAACCGGAGCGGGTCGCGCTGAAGAGATTGCCAATACTGCCCCAGAATCGGCCCAGGATGGATTCATTAGGGCGGAACTGATCCTGCAACTGCGCGAAGCGGATCAATCCGATGGCGGTGCTGAAGCGGGGGTCCCGGGCCACCTCCAGCGTCCCGTTCACCGGGACCGGCGGACGCTTGAGGACCGGCAGTCCGAACACCTCTTGAACCAACTCGGGGATCCCGGGAAGAAGGCTGCCGCCCCCGGTCAAGACCACGCCGCTGCCTACCCGCTGGAGATACCCGCTCAGGGCCAACGGCCGCTTCACCTGCTCGAGGATCTCCCGCATTCGCAAGGAAATGATGCTGTGCAATTCCTCCAACTCGATCAACCGGCCGTGCAGAGCCGATTTGTCTTCGATGACCACGCGCTCGCCCGCACGGGCCGGATTCCAGAGCGCGTTTCCGTGCCGTATCTTGAGTTGTTCCGCCAGCTTCCGGGGCAACTTCATGACCATGGAGATGTCGTTATTGAGATGATCGCCGCCTAACCCGATGGACCCGGACTGAGCCACACTCCCCTGATCGTAAAGAAGATAGTCCGTGGTTCCCGCCCCGAGGTCAAGGACCAGCGTCCCCTGCCGTTTTTCCTCCAGGCTCACCAGCACCTGGGAAGCCGCCAGCGGCGCGAAGACGATGTCGTCGACATCCAAGGGAATTTCCTGCACGAAACGGATCACGTTGCGCACGCGGCTCTCGACCCCTTGGATCACGTGATAGTCGGCCTCCAGTTGGCGCCCCATCCGCCCCACCGGGTCTTCCACGCCCTCCTGACCGTCCACATAAAAGCGGCGAATGATCGTGTGCAGGATGACGTTGCCCTTGGGAAGCTGCACTTTCTCCGCGATCCGTTTGATCTCGGCCACGTCTTCACCGGCGATCTCGGAGCGCTCGTCGGGCAGACAGACGAACCCACGATGGTTGACGCCCCGGATTTCCGAGCCGGTCACCGACAGGTAGACGCTGCCGATGGTGACGTCGGCTTGATCCTCAGCCAAGCGGACCGCGTTGTAGACGCATTCGGCCGCTTGGTCCGCCCGGCAGACCTCGCCCTTGATCACCCCACGAGACGGGATCGTCCCCAACCCCAGAATGCGGATCCCTCCGTCGGATTTGACCTGACCGACGACCGCACACACTTTCGAAGTGCCGATCTCCAGTCCAATTTGAATGCGGCTGCGAGACATGAGTGACTATGGTTAGGGAGCGATGGTGGGCTGAACAGGAAAACCGGGTACGCTTTCTGGGATGAACTCCTCCGGGATCTCCTCGGGAAGGGGTTCCGGCGGCAAATCCTCCCCGGGGATTTCCTCCGGCACCACCCGCGCGCGCGGCACGAGCCCTTTCACGGGAATGGTTTCATCCAGAGTGAGGTCGATGGAGGTCGCCGTGAATCCTTCGGCGACACAGTGACGCACCGTCTCCTCCAGCCGCGCCGCTTGAGAACGGAATCTTTCGGGCAGGAAACGCACGGTCAATCCGCTGGCGAAAACAGCATTGACGTAATAATGACGATACAACTCGTAGCGCACGACCTGCAGCCCGAGACTGTCGGTCACGGGCTTGAGAATCTGGTTCAATCCAATAGCGGCGAGGATCGCCGGAGATTCAATCCGTTCTCCCGGTCCGACAGGCGGCCCGCCGTCATCACCGCTTCTGTCGTCCAAGGAATAACGAATATCCGGCCCCACGACGATCGAAGGCAGCCTCAAATACTCTCCTCGCACCGCGTCGCAAAGCACGACCACTCCTTTGCGGTCAACCAGCGCTCCCTTCTCACCGGCCCCCGGATACCCATTCCTGGGATCGACCAGCCAGGCGACCGGTCGACGTTCATGAAGGGCGATGGAAACGGTAGCGGGAAACCGGCGTTCTACCGCGGCTCGTTCCACCAGCGGGTGGCGTTGCAAGGCTTCCTCAATTCTAGCGATGTTGACCTGCACGATATGGCGGCCGGCGAGCGGCCCCGCGGCCTTGAGGATCTCTTCCTGAGTCAGGACTCCGTCAGTCCGGATCCGGACGTCTCGAACGATGAGGTCCTCGTTGGCCAACACCGCCCGATGCAAGAAAACCGATCCCCATACGGCTATCCCGCCGACGACCGCGGTAAAAATCGCCTGACCGATTCGCCTTCGCCGCTCCCAACGGGCGCGATTGCTCTTGGATCGCGGCATTCCGCCCGGACCAAGACGGATAAAATGCCGGGACCGGCTTCGGACCGCCGCCGCCATTCGCTCCTCAAAGAGGACTTCGTCCTTGATTCTCGCCATCAGGTTCTCCTCAGTTCAAGGGACGCTTCGGCAATTCGCACACAGAGGGCCGAGAAGTCCAACCCTGCCGCCGCCGCCGCCTTGGGGAGCAGACTGCTCTCGGTCATCCCCGGGATGGTGTTCACCTCGAGTACGTAAGGGACGTCTCCCGGCCCCAGCAACACATCGACCCGGGAGTAGACCTCGACGCCTAACGCTCTGTGCGCAGCCAATGCTTGCGCCTGCACCTCCGCTGTGGCCAGCTCGGACAAGGAAGCCGGCACGTAATAGTCGCTGCCTCCCGACTTGCTAAGCCAGGGATACTTGTTATTCATGTCGTAGAAACCGGAACGCGGGGCGATGTGGACCACCGGCAACGCCGCATCGTCGAGGATCCCCACCGTCAGCTCTTTCCCCGCAATGTGCTCTTCCACCAGCGCCGTCTCGCCAAACCGGGTCAGGTCCTCTTGGGCCGCCCGCCAATCCGCTTCCGTCCGGACAATGTGCACGCCGACGCTCGATCCCTCCCGCAATGGCTTCGCCACGAAGGGGAACTCCATTCCCGGAGGCTCCGCCCGGGTCAAATCCCAAGCGAACCAGCGCGGCGTCCGCACCCCGCACAACGCGAAGCGCTCTTTGCTGGCCAGCTTGTCGAACGCCAGCCGGCTGCTGCCCGCGCGCGCGCCGGTGTAGGCGATTCCCCGGCGCTCGAGTTCCTCCTGCAATTGGCCGTCCTCCCCAAAAGTTCCGTGGACGACGTTGAAGGCCAGTTCCACCCCGGCGGGAAGTTCGAAATCCGAATCCCTCAGGTCCACTTCGACCACTTCGACTCCGGGCAACTTGGCCAAAGCGCCGGCCACGCTCCGGGCCGAGACCAAAGAGACTTCGCGCTCGGACCCCGGTCCCCCTTTCAACACCACAATGGTTCCCTGGAGAGTCATGGCTTGACGAATGCCTCAAAGGCCGGCGGATCCTCACCCACAATTTCGATTTCCGTTTCGAGCCGGATCTCCCGCTCGCTCCAGGCCCGCGCGCGAATCCGCTCCACCAATTCCAAGACCTCCGCCGCCGTGGCCCCGGAGTCGTTGATGATGAAGTTTGCGTGCACTTCCGATACCCGGGCGCCCCCGCACCGCTCCTCCTTCATTCCTAACTCTTCGACGAGCCGGCCGGCCGGAATCCGGCCCGGATTCTTGAAAATGCAGCCCGCGCTGGATCCCGCCGGTTGACTGTTTCGCCGCTTGGTCTGGGACGCGTTCAGCCTCCGTTGAATCCCATCGGTTTCGTCCGGGTACCCTTCGAATACGGCAGAGAGGGCATAATTCTCCGCCAGTTCCGGCGTCGACCGGTACCGGTAGGCGAATTCCTCGCGCGGTTTTTCCAGAACCTCTCCCGAACCACTATCAAAGTAGCGTACGCTCACCACTTGATCGAAGGCTTCCACACCCATCGCTCCGGCGTTCATCCGCAACGCGCCGCCCACGTTGCCGGGGATGCCTTCCATCCATTCGAAACCCCCCAGACCGTTTACCTTGGCCGCCGCCGCCAGCGTCTTCAGGCGCACTCCCGCTCCCGCTTCGATCCGGTTCTCCCGGACCCGGATCTCGCCGAACTCGCCCTTGGCCGCATGCACCACTACCCCGTCGATCCCCCCGTCCCGGACGAGCAAGTTGGATCCCCGGCCCATGACTCGCACCGGCAGATGATTGGAACGAGCGCAACGGACGGCGCGAGCGAAGGCGTCTTGAGTGGTGGGCGCGATCCAAATCCGGGCGGGACCGCCTACCCGCAGCGTGGTCCGGTTCCGCATCGGTTCGTAGAGACGAACCACCGACCGGCTGACCCCCATCACTTCTTCAAGCGCCTCGAGCAGTTCGAGGTCCCGGGCCAGTCTCGAGGCCAAGACGTGAATGTCCCCAGCTCCCAAGGTCAACAGCAGATCGCCCGGACGCAACGCATGACCCACCGTCCAATGCGCCTCCGATTTTCGCGGCAAGAACACTGCTTCTTTGCCAGGATCCAGTTCCCGGATGCGATCGACGATGCCCGCCCCGCTCACCCCATCCACAGGGCCCTCGCCCGCTGGGTAGACTTCGGTGATAAAGACGGAGTCAGCCAAGATCAGGGCCCGGGCAAAATCGGCCGCAAACCGGCGCGTCCGGCTGTAGCGGTGCGGCTGAAAGACGACGACCAAACGCTGCGGTCCCTGCCCCCGCGCCGTTTTTAGCGTCGCTTCCACCTCGGTGGGGTGATGCCCGTAATCGTCGATCACCGTGTAGGCCGAACCCACATAACGCCGCTCGAACCGGCGGCGAGCCCCGCGAAACGTCGCCAAGGCCCGGACCACCGCCGTAAACTCGACCCCCAGCTCACACGCCAACGCGACCACAGCCAACGCATTGAGCACATTGTGGCGTCCCGGAATGCTCAATTCCACCCGGCCCAACACCTCTCCCCGATGCATCACCGTGAACTTGGTCTGGTTCGGCTCCGCTCTGAGAACCCCAGCCGAATAATCCGCTTCCGGATCCCACCCGTAGGAAATCCCCCGGCCTCCACAGCCGCGACCCACTTCCGCCGCTCCGGGATCTTCCGCACAGTAAATCGTCATGCCGGGCGCCGCCTTCACAAACCCGGCGAAAAGCTCCCGCAAGGCCTCGATCCCCGTAAAATAGTCCACGTGATCTTCCTCGATGTTCAACAACAAGACGTGCTGCGGCCGGAGCAGGCACAAAGTCCCGTCGCTCTCGTCGCCCTCCGCCACAAACCACCGGCCCTCGGGGTCCCAGGCGGCGTTGGCCCCCAGCAGCGGAACTTCCGCCCCTACGTAATGCGAGGGCCGCAAGCCCCCCTCCCGCAGCACGTGCGCCGCCAGCGCCGAAGTCGTCGTCTTCCCGTGGGTCCCCGCCACCACAATGCCCTCCTTGCCCTCCATCAGCGCCGCCAGAGCTTCGGCGCGCCGCAAGAGGGGAAGTCCCAGACGTTGGGCCGCGTCCCAGGCCGGATTGCCCGCCTTCACCGCCGAAGAATAGATCACCGCATCCCGCCCCTCCACCAGCTCGGCGCAATGCGGGCTGAAAAAGTCCAGCCCCGTCTGCTCCAAACGCTCGATCTCCTCGCTCCGCACCCGGTCCGAACCGCTGACGCGGTGCCCCGCCGCCAAGCATAGGGCCGCCAACCCGCTCATCCCCGATCCGGCCACGCCGATCAGATGCACGGAAAGACACTGCCCAGATCCCGGGCGCAGCGCCGCCATGATGTCGTTTTTCGTCACTCCGAAGCTTCCTCCATCAATTTACATATCTTAACTGTCGCGTCTTCCGAAGAAAATTCTCGCATCGCTCGCCCCATCGCTTCCCGCCGCGGCCGGTCCCCGAAGAGCGCCGCCAGTTCCCGCCGCAATCGCCCCTCCAAGGCCTCGTCCTGCCGGAGCAGAACCGCCGCTCCCCGCCGCACATAGGGTTCCGCATTGCGGGTCTGATGATCGTCGGCCGCGTAGGGATAGGGAATGAAAACCGCCGGAATCCCGAAATAGGCCAGTTCAGCCAAGGACGAGCCGCCCGAGCGGCTCACCACCAAATCGGCAACTTGCAGCGCATACTCCATGCGGGAACAGAACGCCGCCACATGATGGCGGATCGCGGTTTCCGCGTAACGTCCGCGCACTTCGCCTTCATCCTGCGCGCCGGTGAAATGAATTATTTGAAAGCGCTTGGGATTCACCAGATCGAGGCAGGCGCAGACGGCCCGGTTCACCCCGCTGGCGCCCTGGCTTCCTCCCATGACGACGAGGGTCTCCAGATCGCGGTTCAGTCCAAAGTGTGCGTAGGCCGCGTCACGATCGACGGGGGATTTGAGAGCGGTTCGGATGGGAGTGCCGACCACGCGCACGTCTGACTGCGGAAACCAGGGCCGGCACTCTTCGGTTCCGGCGAAGACCCCGGCGCAAAAACGCGCCGTCAGGCGGTTGGCCTTGCCCGGATAGGCGTTGGATTCATGGATGAAAGCCGGGATCCGCAAGCGGCGCGCCGCCAGCACCGGAGGGGTCGAGGTGAAGCCCCCCATCCCCAGCACCCCCCGGGCCCGGTGCCGGCGGAGCAAACGCACGCAACGGCCGCGTTCCCGCAACAGTTTCCGGACAAACCCGAGCATGGCCGGCGAAAAAGGCTTGGGCATTCCCACCATGTCGACCACTTCGCTGGGGAATCCCGGATGATCCCGCAGCGCCACGGCGTCGATCTCCCTGTTAGACACAAGCAACAAAACACCCCTGCCCCGGCGCCGGAACTCCTCCGCGACCGCCAGCCCCGGGAAGAGATGGCCTCCGGTTCCTCCACAGGCAATGACGAATGCGCCGTCCTGAATCATGAACGTTCACACGCAGGGCGTGATCCGGCGTAAGCGCACCGAAGAGGGCGCCGGTTCCTCCTCGCGCCGGGCGTGGCGGTGTATGCTGATTAGGATGCCGATCGAGGACAGGCAAAAGAGCATATTGCTGCCTCCCAGGCTGATAAATGGCAGCGCCATCCCCTTGTTCGGGAGAACTGCGGTGGCCACTCCCATGTTGATGAAAGCCTGACAGGCAATCAAGACGACCAGCCCGGTTCCCAACAACAATCCAAACCGGTCTCCCGCCTCCAATGCAATGGACATTCCCGCGAGCAGAATCAGGACGAACAACATCAAAACCGGCAGGGTCGCCTGCAAACCCAGTTCTTCGCCGATGATGGGAAAAATAAAATCCGACTCTTGCTGGGGCAGCTTCTTCAACTTCTGGACGCTGTTTCCCAGACCGGAACCCCGCAGTCCGCCACTGTTCAAGGCCTGCAACGCCATCTCCTGCTGCATGTTTTCCCCGGAGGCGTCCGCAAGTGTGGCCGTGCCCTGCATCGTTCTCAGGTAGGCCTCAACCCGCCCTGTCCGCTCCGGGCTGGAATAGACAAGGAAGACCAACCCCAACAAACCCGCCAACCCTCCTGCGACCAGCCAAAGGGCGCGGAGCCCCGCCACAAACAACATCGTCACGACGGCCGCTCCCAACAGCGCGGTGGCCCCCAAGTCCTTCTCCAAAGCGATGAGCGCCAAAGGCGCCGCGGTCACGCCGAGCGGAATACACACCTCGCGCAAAGTCCGGCCCCGCCAGCCGCAACCCCGCCAGCGGTCCGGATTGCTGTAGCAAGCCGCGAGAAACACCACGATGGCGATCTTGGCCAATTCCGATGGCTGCAATCCAAAATTCAAACCGGGCACATCGATCCAACGCCGGGCGCCGAGTTCTTCCACGCCCACTCCCGGCACAAAACACAGCGTCAGCAGGACCACGGCGATGGCCATCCACAGCCACCTCCAGCGCCCCAGCCGCCGGTAATTGACAAAGGCTAGAGTCAAACAAGCCGCTCCTCCGATAAAGACGCCCTTGAGCTGCCTCGCCGCCAAACTCATGGCCTCGGCTTCCGTCGTCGCGCCGGCTTGCCCGACGCTGATGAGCATGAGCAAGCCCAGCGCGATCAATGCCGCCGCGGAAAGCAAGAGAACATGAACCGATAGGCGAGGGCTCATCGTGGCGGTCTAGGGTTTTGCAGGGATCTGAAGGACCGTTCCGATCTGCACCTTTGTTGGGTCCGCTATGCCGTTCAGCTTCATCAATTCCTCCTGGGTCACTCCATATTTCCGGGCGATCCCGTAGGGGTTCTCTCCCTTCACCACGGTGTGCGTCAGCCCTGACGCCAGGACTTCGCCGGAACCTGAAGCGGCGGCGCGTCCGGCCTCGGTGGTTAGGGCCTCGGACGCGGTTGGGGAAGCGGAACTCTCCTGCCCAGCGGCGCCCACGCCCTGTCCGGGTCCGGAGGCCGCTCTCTCAGGCCCGCCGGCCTGACCAGATCCCGGCTCAGGTTCCACGGCAGGCAGATCCGGAAGCTGCACCGGATGATTCTCGGGCACGCCGCCGGCGCCCGGCATCAACTTCGAATTCAAGGCCAAAATCGCGGTCTCCTCCACGCCGTGGGCCCGGGCGATCGAAGCCACCGTGTCGCCCTTCTGGGCAATGTAGATCTTCGAACCGGGAACCGCCGGCAACGCCGGACGCCCCGCCGCCTCCCGGCGGGCGGCGGGATCATTTTGACCCCCATCGGCGCCCCCGGCGGCCGGGCCCGGGCGCTTCTCGAGAAGGTGAAACGCCAAGATTCCGCCCACCGCGATGAGATGCAAGACAAACACAACCACAAATGCCTTCGAGAGTTTCATGTTGGTTTCCTCCCCTTCGCCCCACTCCTCCTCCATCACATCCGCCCTCAAGCCGAATCTCCGGCTGCGAGACAGTTGTTCCGGAGAGCGAGGCCGGTTTCTCTTGATCGGTTTCCGTTTGGTTTTAGCGAACATGGGTCTGATGCATGCGTTGTTCTACCGCAGCGCGGAACACCTCCCCGCGTTGCTCAAAATCCCGAAACATATCAAACGAGGACGTGCCCGGAGAAAAGAGCACCACATCTCCGGACCGCGCCGCCGCCTGCGCCAATCCTACCGCTCCCTCCACGCTGCCGGTCTCCTCACACGCCACGCGCCCGTCGCACAACCGGCTCCATTGCCGCCGGTTCTCGCCAATGGCGATCACCTTACGCACTTTTTCCCGCAGCAGCTCCAGAAGAGGCGCGTAGTCTAACCCTTTGTCTTTCCCTCCCACGATCAACACCACCGGCGCCGATTGCGCCCGCAGGGAGCTTTGCAGCGCGTGCGCGTTGGTCGACTTCGAATCGTTGACATAGATTGCGCCCCCCAAGCGCCCCACCAACTCACAGCGATGCGCCGGCGCCGCGAACTCCCCGGCGCTCTGCCGCATTCCGTCGAAAGTGAGTCCGTGGATCCACCCTACCGCCAAGGCAGCCATGAGATTCTCGGCGTTGTGACGGCCCAACAAGCACGTTTCCGAAAGGGCCGCCACTGTCGCTCCCCGGAAAAGGATGCCGTCTCCGTCACCCGCCAATGAAAAGTCCGCTTCGCCATAGGCGCTGAATGTGATCGTCTCCGAACGCAACGGACATTCGGGGAACTCCAGAGAATTGATCACCGCGTGGTCTCGTTCATCCTGATTGAGAAAAATCCTCTGCTTAGCGCCGCGGTAATCCGCAACCGACGCATAACGATCCATGTGGTCGGGCGCGAAATTGAGCCACACCGAGATACCCGGATGAAAACTCGACACTGTCTCGAGCTGGAATGAACTCAATTCCAGCACCGCGGCCCGATGCCGGGATCCTTCCAGCACGATCTGAGAAAAGGGCTTTCCGTAGTTGCCGGCCGGTTCGCAGGCGATCCCTCCGCCTTGCAGCAGTCGCGCCGTCAACCCAGTGCAAGTCGTTTTCCCGTTGGTGCCGGTGATGGCGACCACCGGACCCTCCCAAAGTCGCCAGGCGAACTCGATCTCTCCCAACAACTCCCTGCTCGAGGCCATCCAGCTTCCGGCCAGCGCGCTGTCCCGCGGGATTCCCGGGCTCAGCACCGCCAGATCCATCCTCGCATCCGGCCGGAGAGCCTCCTCCCCCAACAGCACCCGCAGGCCCCGGGACCGCAGCTCCGCCGCCGCATCGGCCAATCGCTCCCCCGGTCCCGCGTCGGCCACCACCACTTCCGCCCCGCGCCCAGCAGCCAACAAGGCCGCCGCCCTCCCGCTCACGCCGGCGCCCAAAACCGCTACCCGTGTTCCCCGCAAGTTCATGATCATCGCAACTTGAGCGATGCAAGCCCGATCCCCGCGCAGATCATCGAAAGAATCCAAAACCGCACGATCACCCGCGTTTCCGGCCAGCCTTTCAGTTCAAAATGATGGTGAATCGGCGACATCCGGAAGATGCGCCGGCCCGTGAGCTTGAAGCTTCCCACCTGCAAAATGACGGACACGGCTTCGATGACGAAGACGCCTCCTACGATGATCAAAAGCAACTCCTGTTTGCAGCAAATGGCCGCGGCGCCCAACATGCCACCGATCGCCAGCGAACCGGTGTCTCCCATGAACACCCGCGCCGGATAACAATTGAACCACAAGAAACCCAGGCCCGCCCCCGCAATGGCCAGACAGAATATGGTAATCTCGTTGGCCCAAGGATGATGAGGGATAAACAGGTAGGAGGAGTAATCCGGGCGCCCCGCCACGTAGTTGAGCAGGGCGAAAGTCGCCGCCGTCGTGATGGTGCAACCGATGGCCAAGCCGTCCAGTCCGTCGGTCAAATTCACCGCATTGGAACAGCCCACGATCACGCCCGCGAACAGGAATACCACCAACAACCCCAACTGCATATGCAGATGGGACACCTCAACGCTGACAAAGGGCAGATACAGGCGGCTCATCATCCCCTCCTCGACCGCGTCGGGGTGACGGACCAACATCAAGTAACTGGTCACCCCCACGGCCAAGATCGCCTGAGCCCCGATCTTCATCCACGCGCTGATCCCCGCCGACTTGCGGGCCCGCACCTTGGTGAAGTCGTCCACGAACCCCAATATCCCCAGATAGAGCGTCACCCCCAAACAAAGCCAGACAAAGCCGTTGTCCCAACGCGCCCACAACAAGGTCGACACAATCACCGCCCCCAAAATAAGCAAGCCGCCCATCGTCGGCGTCCCCTCCTTTTTCCCGTGCAGTTCGTGAAGCTGATGCACCTCCACAGCCTCCCGGATGGGTTGGCCGATCTTCAGCAAGAAGAGCTTCCGGATCACGAAGTTCCCGCTCACGACAGTCAAAAGAAAGGCCGTCAATGCCGCGCCGAAAGCCCGGCTGCTCACATAACTGAATACGCGCACGAGCGACTCGTATTGCTCCTCGAGAAGCTGGTAGATCCAGTAAATCATGTCCCGGCGCCTCCATTTCCCTCCTGCAATATCCGCAACACTTCCTCCATGCGGACGGCGCGGCTGCCCTTCAACAACACCACATCTCCTTCCCCCGCCTCCCGGCGCAGCCATTCCGCCGCCGCACGGTGATCGTCCGCGTGCGACACCGCACAGCCCCCCCCCGATCCCAAGCGCGCCGTGATTTCCCGCGCTTCCGCCCCCACACTGCAAAGCAAATCCAAGCCCAGACTCGCCGCGTACTCCCCCGTTTCCCGGTGCGCTGCATCGCTTCCAGCCCCCAACTCACCCATGCCCCCCAGCACGGCAATTCGCCGGCCGCGCGCCGGGGTTTCGGCCAGAACGTCGAGAGAGGCTTTCATCGATTCGGGATTGGCGTTGTAGGCGTCCTGCAAAAACAAAACTCCGGCGTGCCGCAGCTCCTGCAGACGGCCCGGAGCCAGTTGCACGCCCGCCAAGGCGGCGGCCCCAAGTTCTAACTCGACCCCGCAACAAATGCCAACCGCCAACGCCAAGATCGCGTTGGAAACCATATGCCGGCCTCGAACCGGCAGAAATGCGTCGCATTCCTGATCAAAGCCGCGGATCTGAAAGCGGATGCCTCCCTCGACTGGTTCCAACCGGCAGGCCTGCAACTGGCCCTGCTCGATTCCGCCCTCAATCACGCGGGCCCGCGTCCGCTCCCGCAAGGCGGGAGTAAAGGGATCGGACGCATTCAAGACCAGCCACCCCCCTTCCGGCAGGGCCTCCGCCAGGTCGCCCTTTTCTTGCGCAATGGCTTCCCGGGCGCCCAAATGCTCGATATGCGCCGTCCCAATGTTGGTGATCACGCCCACGCCCGGCTGGGCCAGCGCGGTCAAGGCGGCGATCTCTCCCCTGTGATTCATTCCCAGTTCCCATACGGCAAAAGCGGTCCCCACTTCCATCTCGAGCATGCTCAGGGGCAACCCGATGTGATTATTGAAATTGCCGCGCGTCGCGCTGACCACACCCCCTTGGGCAAGGACTTGAGCGATCATGTCCTTGGTCGAGGTCTTTCCGCTGCTGCCGGTGACCGCCGTGACCAAGGGATCGAGCAGGGTGCGGTAGGAGCGGGCTAGGCGCTGCAACCCGGCCAGGCTGTCCTCGACGCGGATGACGGCTCCTCCGAAGCGTTTCCAAGCCTCTGGATCCCGGCGATGAACCAAGGCGGCATGGGCGCCCTTTTGCGCGGCCTGATCCAGGAAATCGTGCCCGTCGAACCGTTCGCCTACCAACGCCACATACAGGCTGCCCGGCCCCAACCTCCGCGTGTCGGTGCTCACCGCCCTCACCCGCAGTTCCCCCGCCCCAGCTTCCAACCGGCCGCCGGCCATCTCCGCCGCCTCCCGCGCGCTCAGTTCCTTCATCGCCGCGGAGCTTCCCCCGTAATCTCGTAGTCGCGCCGGGCCAGCAAGCGGCCCGCCACCCGGCGGTCATCAAAGGAGATCCTCCGGCCCGCCGTCTCTTGGTAATCCTCGTGACCCTTGCCCGCGATCAAGACCACGTCGCCGGGACGGGCGTGGGCGAACGCCGTCGCCAGAGCCTCCTCGCGGTCGCTCACCACCAGGCGAGGCGCGGCGCCCATGCCGGCCTCGATCGCGGCGAGAATCGCCGCCGGATCTTCTCCCCGCGGATTGTCGGAGGTGAGCACGGTGAAATCCGCCAAACGAGCGGCCGCCGCGCCCATCAGGGGCCTCTTCGTCCGGTCCCGGTCCCCACCGCACCCGAAGACGACGGTCAGCCGCTTCGGATCCAAGGCACGCAGCGTCTCCAGGGCCTTCTCCAAGGCATCGGGGCTGTGCGCATAGTCGACAAACACGCGAAACCCGCCCCCGTGATCGAGCGCTTCCATCCGTCCCGGAACCTGGGGCGCTTCAGCCAGATGGCGCACCGACTCGCGAAAGTTCAGTCCCAGCGAAACCGCTCCCGTCAGCGCCGCCAACGCATTGTAGACATTGAATCGCCCGATCAAGGGCAGCCGAACCAGATGCGACCTCCCGCGTGCCTCCAAGCGAAAGGTGCTGCCCCACAGGCCGGTGCGCAGGTCGGAAGCCCGAAACTCCGCCTTCATGCCCATTCCGAAAGTGGTCAGGTCCACCTTCCCTTCATAACGCCGGACCAGACGTTCGCCATACCGGTCATCGATATTCACCGTCAGCGACGGCCTTTTTCCGGGACCGGGAGAAACCAAGAGTTCGCCCAGCCGGGCTTTGGCCTCGAAATAGCTCTCCATCGACCCGTGATAGTCGAGGTGATCTTGTGAAAGATTTAGGAAGATCCCCACCGCGAAGGCGACCCCCGCCGCCCGCTCCTGCATCAGCGCGTGCGATGAAACCTCCATCACCGCCGCCCGGCACCCGGCATCGCGCATCCGGCCCAAGCAATATTGCAGCTCCTCCGATTCGGGAGTGGTCCTCTCCGCCGCCACGGTCTCATCGCCCAGATCATAACGCACCGTCCCGATCAACCCGCACCGGTGCCAACTCGAACACACCAGATGATGCAACAAAAACGCCGTTGTCGTCTTGCCGTTGGTTCCGGTCACCCCCACCACCCGGAGATCCCTGGACGGATGCCCGTAGTACGCGTCCGCCGCCAACGCCAGCGCCAACCGGGAACCCTGAACACGCAACCAGGGGACCGTCAGCCCAGGCGGGCGCTCGATCTCCGCCACAATGCCCGCCGCCCCCCCTTCCAAGGCCTTCCCGATAAAATCGTGGCCGTCCGCCTCCTCGCCACGCAAGGCAAAAAACACGTCGCCCGGAGCCACCTGGCGCGAATCGTAACGCAGCCGCCCAATCTCTCCCGCGGCTTCCCGCGAAACCGCCGGCCCAGGGATCAGCGAAACCAGGTCATTCCAAGTCATGGCTCCACCTTCCTCTCGTCCGCCCGGTCAGTCCACCGGTTCGGTGGGAGCAATGCCCAGGTAGGCCATAGCATCCCCCGCTATCGCGGAGAACACCGGGGCGGCCATGGTGCCGCCGTAGGCTTTCATGCCGTGCAATTCCTTCGGCCCGTCCATCATCACCACAATGGCCAAACGCGGAGCGCCCGCGGGAATGCAACCCGCAAACGACACGATGTAGGGCAAGTCGGCCCCAGCCGTGCTTTTCCTGGAATAGTTGCGCGCCGTCCCCGTCTTCCCCGCCGCCCGGTAACCCGGAACCAGCGCCGCCTTGCCGGTCCCGTTCTTATTGTGCACCACCTCCTCCATCGCCGACAGAATTCCGGCCGCCGTTTTCGGGGAAATCACCTGACGCACTTCGCGGGGAGGATACGATTCCAAGACCCGGCGCTCCCGGTCCAGCCGGGCCGCCAGGATCCTCGGCTGCATGTACTTGCCTCCATTGGCGACCGTAGCTACCACAGCAGCCATCTGGAGGGGCGTTACCTGCACGTTATAGCCGAAGGCAATGCGCGAAGTCGTCAGACTTCCCGACCAACGCAGATTGTCCTGAGGATGCGGCACGTAACCCGGCGCCTCAGCGCCCAGACCGGATCCCGGCGCGATCCCAATGCCGTAACTCCGGATGGAATTGTAGAAGGCGCCAGGTCCCACGCGCTTCACCAGCTTGTAGGCTATAATATTGCTCGAACGATAGAAGGCTTCGCGCACCGTCGCAGTTATCCGGAATTTGGTTGGATCCTGTATCTTCCACGATTCCCGCCAGCCCGGTTCACCCCACCTCTCGCCGAAGTCAACCAGCTCGTCCCACTGCGCCGCTCCCGCGTCGATTGCACAGCCATAACTCAGGATCTTGAAAATGCTTCCAGGCTCGAAGGCGGAGCTGACCGCATGATTGCGCAACCCCTCCTGATTTTCACCCTCGATCTCGCCGCTGCTCAGATTGAACCAAGGCCGGTTCGCCAGCGCCAGAATCTCTCCAGTGGCAGTATCCAACCCGACCGCGGAAATCGAATCCGGCCGGAAAAACTCCCAAGCTTCCGCGAGATGCTTCTCCACACTGCGTTGCAATACCACATCGATGGTCAGTCGCACCGAATCGCCCGCCTGCGGTTTCGTCCGCACCACCTGCCCCCCCAGCAGTCCCTGCGCTTTTCGCCCAGGCAATCCTCGCAGGACTTTGTCCATCGTCCCCTCCACTCCTTCCACTCCGAACAACTGCCGGTTCTTGAGATTCCTCTGCCACGCTTCGTCGGGCGGAGCTATCCAGGCTTTCTCATCGCCGGGCGCCGCCTTGTCTCCAGGGTAAATCCTGTCGTCAGTACGGACCCAGCCCACAATGTGGCAGGCCGTGGTCTCGAGCGGGTAGATCCGTTCGGCCCGGTCTTCGATCACCACGCCCCAGACCTGGCGCCGGATCCCCTCCTGCGCCAGAGGTTCCAGCCGGCTCTCGATTCGCCGCACCATTTCGACCTCCGCATCGTTCGTGGCGTAGGCTCGCCGGTATCTCCAATAGCGCTCGCCCGTTGGATAGCGGGCCGGGTCTCGGTCCGGCTGCACTTGGGCGAGCACGTCCTTTGCCGGCACTCCCAGTTCCTCTTCCAGAATCCCTGACAAAAGACCCAAATACGCGTCCTTCAACCTCTTCTCCTCAGCCAGCCGCCGTTCGTCTTCGGCCTCCTTGATCCGCTCCCGTTCATCCGGTTTCAGCCTTCTCCTCGACTGCCCGGATGGCGCCGCAGCCTCCTCTTCCACCGGCTCTCCCATCACTCGCAGCAGGGTCCGCAAGTCTTCATTGCGCCGCGGCAACGCGCTCGGCTCGAGGATTACCGAAAAAATGGGACGCAGCGTCGCCAAGATCTCTCCGTTCCGGTCAACGATGCTTCCACGCTCAGCGAGAATCGCTCGCTCCCCGCTGGAACTGCTCTCATCCCCTTTCCGCGCTGCGCCCCGGTCCGAACCGGGGGCGTGGACGATCACCAAACGGAGTGCCAGGGCCGTGAAGAGCGCCACGAACCCGCAGGTCACGAGAACCGACCTCCGCTGTGATTGTAAATGAGACATTGCAGGGAGACTTCAGGGTTCTGAGCGCGCTCCCGGTTCCACCACCCCCCGGTTCTGCGCCAACGTTGCCGAAACCGTCTCCGGCTCTCCCAACACCGCCATCTGGTCCAGGCTCGCCTCCCGCAAGTAACTCCCCTTCGCGAGAAGCGCTTCCTGCAAATTGCTCCTGCTGGACAATTCCGCCATCTTCGCATTGAGATCAAAGATGTCTGTGTTCAGCCGCTCGATCTGCCCCTGAACCAAACGGCTCCTGTTCTCCAGCCGGTTCTGTTCTCCCTTCGCTTTCAAAGCCAGAAAGCCGATAAAGGCGAAAAGCGTCAGCGCCGCAAGCCAGCCCAGCAAAGCTGCAGCCAACCCCCGACTCTCTTTATGGTGTTGTACGCGTAGTGTTTTCATGAATTCTCTCTCCCCGTCGCCGTCAGGCGCTCCGCAACCCGCAAACGCGCGCTCCGCGCCCGCGGATTCGCCGCCGCTTCCTCCGCCGACGGCCGGATCGCCCCCCGCCGCGGAAGCCGGAAGACCCAGCCCGGATTGAGGCGCGGTCCCGGCCACTCCGGCCTGTCTAACCATCGCGCCGATCCCAGCCGCAAAAACCCCTTGGTCTCACGGTCTTCTAAAGAATGATAGCTCAACACCACCAGGCGTCCGCTTTCCCGCAGCCAGTCCGCCGTATGCCCCAACATCGATCGCAGCGCGCCTAACTCATCGTTCACCACCATCCGGATCGCTTGAAAAGTCCGGGTCGCAGGATGCCGCTTCCCCTGCCGCGGAACCACCGCCGCCACACATTCCGCCAATTCCCGGGTCGTCCGCAAGCGGCCCAATCCCCGCCGGCGCACCATCTCCCGTGCAATCCGGCGCGCCGCCCGCTCCTCACCATATTCCCAAATGACTCGCGCCAGTTCCTCCTCCGGCCACCCGTTCACCACTTCCTCGGCCGTCAATCCCGAACCGGCATCCATGGTCATGGCCAAGGGGCCCTCCCGCATGAAGGAAAACCCCCGTCCCGCATCGTCCAATTGCCGCGACGACACGCCCAAATCCATCAGAATCCCGTCGAAGGCCGGCGCCGCAAACTCCTCCCCCAATAATTCCGGAAACGACGCCGCATTTCCCCAGTAGGCCGAAAACCGGTCGCCGAAACGCGCCAACCGCGCCCGCGACCATTGCACCGCCTCCAAGTCCCGGTCGATCGCCGCCACACAGGCCCCCGCCTCGAGGAAGGCCTCGCTGTGCCCTCCCCCGCCGAGCGTGCAATCCAGAATCCAGGCGCCTTCCCGCGGGCGCATCCACTCCATCACCTCCTCCAACATCACGGCTTTGTGATAACCCTCTTCCGCCTCCCCCCCACGGCCCGCGCCGCTGCCTCCACGCCGGTCTTTTCCCCCGCCTCCCACCGCCATCGCCGCCAACCCCGCCAGACGTGACAACAACGGTCCCGCCGGAAACTGCCCGCCCGCTTCCGCTCCTCCAAAGGCGATGCCCGCCTCACAAACCGAATTGCACCACATGGTGAACGAAATCCTCCTTCTGTTGCTCCTTCCGCGCTTCCCAGTCCGCCACCCGCCACATGCTGATCCGGTTGGAATCCGCGACCAGGACCACTTCGCCCGCCTTCCGGTACTTCTCCGGCAAATCCTTCGGCAGCAGAACCCGGCCCTGCGAATCCATCGGACAGACCACAAAGCTTCCGAACAACTGCTCCTTCAGCGCCGCCCTCGCCTCGTCGCGCAGCTCGGTCGACGCATCAATCTTCTGCTGCAACACCTTCCAATACTCCGGCGGCATCAGGCGCAAGGTCGGATCCTTGGGATGCGGAAACCCGTACAACAGGGTCATCCCTGGATCACGCCAGCGGGCCGGAATGGTCAAGCGGCTCTTGGAATCGACGCTGAGGTAGGCATACCCCACCAAGGCGACCTTCTCGGAGGGCGTCTGGGCATCACCCCCAGTCACGTGTACACTTGGACCCACTTCGCCCCACTTTTAGGGAGTAGCACGGATCGCGTCAATCTAAACTCTACAAAAAATAAACTTTTCTAGCCTTTCCGCTCCCCTCTCATACTCGCCTCTTCTCCCCCCGCGGTTTTGCCGCATCATAAAATATACGGATTTCCGCCTTTGTCGTCCCCAAAATTTGCTGCGCCCGCTTCAGTGCGTCCCGGGTCGATAAGTTCGGGTTCCGCGGGTCGTTCAAAAACACGTTCCGGTCCCGTTGCTCGGTCCGCCACTCCGGCGGATCATCGTCGAGCACCTCCAACAATCCGCTGTTGCGGAGCACCCGCAAGATCTCGGGACCCACCCCGCTGACCAACAAGGCCCGGCCCCGGGCCCGAAGAAAGCGAATCAAGTCCTCCAGCGCGACCACGCTCGTGGCGTCGAGTAGCCGGGCATTGCGCATCCGGAGAACGATGACCCGGAGATTGGGGTCCTCCGAGATGCGCTGAATCTGGTTCCGGAACAACTCCGCCGCGCCGAAAAAGAGGTCGCCTTCCACGTGCACGATCGAGATGGCGGGATTCTGACGTTCCCGTTCGCGATCCCGTTCCAAGAGGCGCCCTTCCTGATCGAACTCATACTCGGCGAGGTAAGGCCGGCTGGCCTTCTGCAAATACAGCGCCACAGAGGTGGCCGCCCCGAGCACCACAGCGACATGCAGCGGGGCCAACAACGCGCTGATGAAGGTCACCGCCACCACGGCCGCGTCGGACCGCGTCGCGGTCAGGCAAACTCGCAAACTCTTGCGGCTGACCAAAGTCAGGGCGACGCAGATCACCAACGCGGCCAGGCAAGACTTCGGCGCCTCCGAAACCCAGGGCCCGAGCAGTAGCGCCCCGCTCAGACAGAGCAAGCCGCTGACCAAGCTCGAGAGGCCCGTCACCGCTCCGGAGGCATAGTTCAACGCCGACCGGGTCAAGGAACCGGAGGCGGCCATCCCGCTCAAAAACGCCGTCGCCAAATTCGCTACTCCGGCGCTGAGCATGTCCTGATTTTGATCCGGTCTGTCCCCGGTGTGACTGGCCAGTGTTCGGGACATCACCGAGTTTTCCAGAGAAGCCAAGAAAGCCAGGGCCAAGGCCACGCCCATGACGCTGTGCACCTGATCGAAGATCCCCCCGGCGCCAAAATCCGGCCACGCGGGCAGCAGCGATCCCGCCCCGAAGCCCTCAAAGCGGGCGACGTCGAAATCCGTCCGGCGCCGCAGTATCGCCGTCGCCAGAGTAATTCCGGTCAGGGTCAGCGGAAAAGCAAAGCCCCGCAAAAAGCGGCGTCCCACTTCGTAACACAGCACCGTCGCCGCCGCCACGGACAAGGGCTCCCAACGCACATGCTTCAGATGAGTCAAAATGGCCGCGCTCAGCCCAAAAAAGGTCTGCGCCCCCTCCCCGCCCTCCAACTCGCCCTTCAGCAAATCGTCGATGCCCAGCACGTGGCGAAACTGGTTCACCGTGATCAGCACCGCAGCGCCCGCGACATAACCCACGATCACGCTCCGGCTGACATACTGGATGAGATCCGCCGTCCGAAGGTAGGCGCCCAGCACCAGAAACAGGCCGGTCATGAGAACCAACAACGGCATAAGTTCCAGCCGCGCCGCCGCGCTCATCCCGCCGAACACGGAGAAAATCAGAAACGCCGTGGCGTTGGTAGGCCCGAGGATGGTGTGCCGCGAGGCGGCGAAAAACGGCGCCGCCAGCGCCGCGACCGCCGAACAGGTGATTCCATAATGCAGGGGCAGATCCGCCACCACCGCGTAAGCCATGCCTTGCGGCAGAGCCAGAACCGCGACATTGAGCCCCGCCCGCGCGTCGGCGAGCAGGTCTTCGCCGCGATACCCCCGTAGCGTCCTGCGCAACGGAAAGGTCTCGAGCCGGTTCCCGGCCACGAAGGCGCGCAGCTCTCGTAAAAGGGTAAGTATCACGGCATGGCTCAGGTCCGGCCGGAGATCCGGCGCACCCGTCGCATTCAAGCACGCTTCCCGCACGTTCGACAACCGTGGACCAACAACCGGGATGGTTCTCACGAGGCGCCCCGGAACCGCGAACGGAGATCGACGCCGGAGCGCCGGTGTTTGCAGTACCGCGTTTAGGGCCTGGTGATGTGTTCCGCAATGCCGCGTTGAGAGCGCTGGGCAGGGGAGAAGGGACTCGGCCGGTGGCGCGACGCTTCGGGCGGAACTTGTTGAAAGCGTTGGCTTTGTTGCTCGCCGGCACGAACCTCGCGTCGCGCCAACCCTCCCAACTAAGTCCCTTCCGGCATCACCGAATGAATCGACAGGCCCTGAACTCGGCCGCTGAGCAGCAGAAGCGCCGGCTGCCGCCGGAACTCCAAATGGAGATCGACACCGCGATTCGAGCCGTTTGCCTCACCTCCCCGTCAGACTATGCTAATGTCCACTTTCTCCATCCACATGCCCTCTTCTCTCCTTCCCCATCTCGCGCAGTGGAACCAGCACGGAGCGCGGTTCGTTTCCGCCCTTTCTGTCCTGACGGCCTCCCTGCTTGCGCTGCACGGCGCCGAACCGGGCTCGAGCGTTCCGGCCTCCGAATCCCGCTTCCTTTCCGGCGCCCGCCAACTGACCTTCGAGGGCCGCCGCGCCGGGGAAGGTTATTTCAGCGCCGACGGCCGGAAACTGATCTTCCAAAGCGAACGCGATCCCGGCAATCCCTTCTTCCAAATCTTCATCCTCGATCTCGACACCGGGGACAGCCGCCGGGTTTCCCTCGGCAAGGGGAAAACCACCTGCGCCTGGTTTCACCCTAGCGGGGACCGCGTCCTTTTCGCTTCCACCCACGAAGACCCCGAGGCGGAGGAAAAGCAGCGTGTCGAACTCGAAGAACGCGCCTCCGGTCGTCAACGCCGTTATTCTTGGGATTACGACGAGCACTATGACATCTTTGAAGCCTCGCCGGACGGATCCCAGATTCGCAATCTGACCACGACCAAAGGCTACGATGCGGAAGGCGCTTATTCGCCGGACGGCAAGTCCATCGTCTTCGCATCCAACCGCGAAGCCTACCTTCGGCCGCTAAGTCCCAACGATCGCCAACGCTTCGAAACGGATCCAGCCTACTTCATCGACCTTTACCTCATGCGCTCCGACGGCTCGGACTTGCGCCGCCTCACAAACGCGCCCGGCTACGACGGAGGTCCCTTCTTCAGCGCAGACGGCCGCCGCATCTGCTGGCGACGCTTCAATGAGGACGGCGACAAAGCCGAAATCTGGACCATGTCCGCGGATGGAACCGGCCACCGCCAGGTCACTACCCTCAACGCCCTCTCATGGGCGCCCTTCTTTCATCCCTCAGGAGACTACCTGATCTTCGCCACCAACCTCCACGGTTTCGACAACTTCGAACTCTACCTCGTCGATGTGCTCGGACGCCGCGATCCGCTGCGCGTCACCCACACTCCAGGCTTCGATGGACTGCCCGCCTTTTCTCCCGACGGCAAACAACTCACCTGGACCAGCAATCGGACTTCGGACACCACCTCTCAAATCTATCTCGCTGGTTGGAACCACAACGCGGCGCGCAACGCTCTCGGCCTCAACCGGCCGGACGTCGTTCCGGCCACTGTTATCGGGACTCAGCCTGCTCCCGGCTTCGAAAGCACCAACGACGCCATAACGGAAGAAGACCTTCGCCAACACCTCACGTGGTTGGCTTCAGAACAGACCCAAGGCCGCCTCACCGGCACGGAGGGAGAACGCCTGGCCACCGAATACGTTGCCGGAGTCTTTCGCGGCATCGGATTGGAAACCGCTGGCGACGACGGCTCCTTCTTTCAAAACTTCGAGTTCACCGCCGGCGTCGCTCTGGGCGATTCCAATGCCCTGCAAACCCATCGCGGCGAGCAATCCCAAGGCTTCGAAGTTCAGCGGGACTGGTTGCCCCTCGCCTTTTCCGAAACCGGAACCATCGAGCCGGCGGGAATCGTCTTCGCCGGCTATGGACTCGATATCCCCGAGCAGGAAGGGGAAGGCGGAAAACCGCAGGAAGCCTATACTTCCTACGCCCATCTCGATGTCGCGGATCAATGGGCGCTCGTGTTTCGCTACATGCCTGAGGATATTCCCAGCGAAACCCGGCAACGCTTCGCCCGTTACTCCAGCCTTCGTTACAAGGCGATGGTGGCCAGAGATAAAGGGGCTCGAGGACTGATCGTCGTCAGCGGGCCTGCTTCCAAGGTGAAAAGCGAGTTGGTTCCCCTTCAGTTCGACGCTTCGCTGGCCACCTCCGGCATCCCCGCCGTCTCGATCAACGATCGCTTCGCCGCGGAATTGCTGGGACCCGGAAAAAACCTTGCCGAGCTACAGAAGACACTCGACAGCGGCCAACTCATGCAGGGTTTTCCTCTGCCCGGGGTCACCCTCTCCGCTCATATCGATATCCAGGCGGAACGCCGCTCCGGCCGCAATGTCATTGCGCGTCTCCCGGGTCCGGAAACCGCCGGCTCTGCCCCGGCGGTGGCCGTCGGCGCTCACGTCGATCACCTCGGCGACCAGGCCGGATCCAATTCGCGCGCCACCGGTGAAGACGCGGCGACCATCCATTTCGGCGCCGACGACAACGCGTCGGGAGTCGCCGCCTTGCTCGAGATCGCCCAGTTCCTCGCCGCCGAGAAACGCGAAGGGCGCTTCCAACCGCAGCGCGATCTCCTTTTCGCCGCCTGGTCAGGCGAAGAACTCGGACTCCTCGGTTCCACCCATTTTGCTCTGAAAATTGCCGAATCTCTGGGCGGGCCCGAGTCCCCGATCGATTCCAGGATCGGCGCTTATCTCAACATGGACATGATCGGCCGGCTCGACCGCAGTCTCGTTCTCCAGGGGTTGTCATCGGGCGACGGTTGGCGCCGGCTCATCGAGCGCTGCAACGTCGTCGTTGGGATTCCCCTCGTCCTCCAGGGCGACCCTTACGCTCCCACCGACTCGACCGCCTTCTACCCCCGCGGCGTCCCCGTCCTCAACGCCTTCACCGGCTCCCACGAGGAATACCATACCCCTCGCGATACGGTGGACCTGATCAACTTCCCGGGCACGCATAAGGTCGCCCGGTTCATGTCCCTCATGGCCCAAAAACTCGCCGAGAGCGAGACCGGACCCGTCTACCGCCGGGTTGGAAGAGAGCAGAATCCTGGGCCGCGCGCCCATCTCCGCGCCTACCTGGGCACCGTGCCTAACTATGCGCAAAAAGACGGGCTCGCCGGCGTCGAGTTGTCCGGCGTAGCCGCGGGCGGTCCCGCCGACGAAGCCGGCGTCCGTGCTGGAGACATCATCGTCGGGCTGGCCGGCCGGCAAGTCGCCAACATCTACGACTACACCTACGCCATCGAAGCCCTCAAAATCGGCGACGCCGCCGACATCGTCGTGAAACGGGGAGAAGAAGAACTCAAACTAACCATTTTTCCCGGATCGCGAGAATAAGCCGGCTGGGCAAGAGAGGCTATGCCGTTGAAGAGGAAGCTGTCGAATACGGAGTCGATGGCGATTTCGTTAGCGATGAAAAGAATTCCCAACCAGACGCTGCACTCAACGGCGCTCCGCGCCGCGAGTCAGCTTTGACGTTAGGCGGTCGAGGACGCCCGCCCTTCAAAGCCGGTGAGCGGGGTCTGTCCGGGGTTAACCTTAGCCGGCGCCCAGTCTCGCCGCCGGCTTCACACCGCCGCCGGCGCCCGTTGCAGAGCCGGCGTTTCAACCTGGCGCCGCACTCCCCGGGTCTCTAGCCATGTCGCAATGCGATCGAGGGCGGGCGAGTCGCTACGGCTGACCCGGAACAACGCTTCCGCTCCTTTGTCTTCCCAAACAAGGCTGATGCTTTCGCTGAGCGGCCCTTTCTCCCGGTGATAACTCGCGCCTTGCAAATCGATTCGCCTGATGAATGGCCGAAAGAGCCGGCGCCCGGCAAAGTAGACTTCGCGGTCTTCCCGGTTCACTAGCCAACCGCGGACATTGCGGCTCCATCCCCGCAAGCGCTTTCCGCCGCCCGTCAGAGCCGGTACCGCCCAGTGCAACACCAGATTCGCGTCGCCCGCGACGCCGAGGTGCGCTCGAAGCGAGCGCACTGTTTCCACGGGAAGTTCTCCGATTCCCAAAGGCTCCCTTCCGCCATTCCCATCGCTGGGCGCCGGAGCTAGCCGCTTCCAGATCAGCCACCAGGTGGCGCGGAAATGCCTGAAGGCTTTTGGAAGCACCCACAGAGAAACCGCCAGGAAAACCACACATACCGCCGCCGTAACCCGGGGATAGGCAAGCGCCGCCACCGTGCCGCCGATGACCACAGCATCCTCCGCCAGGCTCATCGCCACGTTACTCACGGGTTCCGGAGAATGATTGATGGCCACCCGGGTGCTGGCCTTCGCTCCATGGGAGACCAGCGTGGCGCCTCCGGCGACCAAGGCGATGATGACCTGCAATTCCGGTTCCACCTGCCCCAGAGCGGCAAGCGCCAGCAGACCGCCGCCCACCGGGCGGATGACGGTATGCACCGTGTCCCAAAGGGTGTCGACCCAGCCGATCTTGTCGGCGAAAAACTCGAGGGCGAACAAAACGCCGGCCACCGCCAGCACGGGCATCGAGCCCAGCACCTCCAACTGATTGAATTCCGCGGACAGCTCCAACCAATGGAACCGCACCGCGAGACCGACGATGAGCACCGTGAGATAGAGATTCAGGCCCGCAAGTGTGGCAAAGCCCAGACCCATGGCGAGTTGGTCGAGGATGTTCATGCGCGTGAGTATACCGGAGTTCACCGGAAATCCCAGCGCAAAGCCCCTACAGAACGCTCCGCAGTTTGTAACACTTCGCCCTCTCGCGGCGCGCCTTTGGCCCGGCCGGCGGCGCCCAAGTTTGCGTTTGCCCCGTCCTGCGGGTAAGTGCGCCGACGTGCACGCGGCCCCTTCCAGCCCCTCCGCTCAAAGCCGTTTGGCGCGGCAGTGGGATCTGTTGCACGATCCCCAACACCCGCTGCTCGAACAAACCTGGCCTCAACCGAAAGCCCTCTCCGGCGCCGGCGCCCTTAGGCTCTGGCAACCCGATGTCTACGACCAGCTCGCCCTCCGGCAAGCCTTGCTCCGGGAACTGGGCGTCGTCCCCATCGTCGCCGTCGCCGGACTCCTCAACAGCGGAAAGTCCTCTGTCGTGGCTTCCTTTCTGTCCGATGCGGGGCGCGCCCGCGTCTTGCGCGGTCTGTCCGGCTCTCAAGGATCCCAACGGTTCACTCTCTGGATCCCGGCGGACTGGCGCCGGCAGGCATTCTTCGAATCCCTCAAGGAGCTGCTTTCGCGCCTCTTCCTCCGCCCGCTCGAACAGCTCGATCCCGATCCCGCCCGGGCTCACGCGCAACAGAACGACCTCTCCCGGCTCGATTATCCCCTCCTCGCCCCCGACCCCCAACTCGACGCCCTCGGGCTCGCCCTGCTCGACTGCCCCGATGTCCAACGCTCCCGGGAACAGGGCGATGGGATCCGTCATCGGCGGCTCGATCTGGTTAGCCGCGCCGCGGAAATCTGCGCCGCGCTGCTCATCGTCACACCGCGCAGCCAGCTTGAGATCCAGGAACTCTCCGCCATTCTCGACCGGATGCCTGACGCCGCCAAAATCTTCGCCGTCAACCTCATCCGCGATGAATCCCCGGCTCGCGCCTTGCGCGACATCCGCTCCGTGCTCGACGCCGGCCCTGAGGTCCCGGTTTATGGAGCTTACGACTTCATGATGAGCGATTTCTCAGACCGGACCCCGGAGTGGGACCGCGCCCGGTCCCTGTCGCGCGAAGAACGCGCGGCGGAAAGCCGCCCCTGCTTTTTCCTCCTCGATTCTGCAAAGGACGCGCCGAACGGAAGAGCCGCGCCTCCGGAGGCATCCCTGCTCCGGCTCGCCGACAGCCTCGCTCCCGAGCAACTGCGCCGCCGCCGGATGGAGGAACTCGAAGTCGAATGGGATGGATCCTTCCACGGAGCGGTGGAAGGGCTCCGCCGCCAGCTCGCCACCGTCGCCGGCCAAGTCGAGGACGCCTCGTCGAGACTCGTGGACGAGTGCCGTCATCTGGTCCGGGGCGAAGGTTCCCTCCACCTGCGCATGAGCCCCGAGATCGTGGCGAGCATGGAAGCGAGTCTGACGCGCACCGCCTCGATCTATTACCGGATTTTTCTCATCCCGACCCGCCGCCTCTTGCAGGCCTGCAACCGGCTGGCGTCGTTGGGTCGCAATGTCGCCGGAAAATCCCTCCGGCGCCTCCGCGACCAGAGCGAGACTCTGCGCCGCCGCCTGGGCAGCCACGCCAAAATCCCCGCCATCGGGACCATCGGTCCGGAGGAAGTGAGCCGCATGTTCAGCCTCTGGAGCGGCGCGACCGGCGACTACCGCCCCCCGGAGGAGTGGCGACAGGAAGCCGATACCTTGTTGCGCCGTTATCTCGTCGAAGAGAACACCAACCTGTCCGATGCGGAATGGGACGCCATCACCGGTCCCTTGTGGGACCAGATCCCGACCCGGGCCCGCATCCAGATCCTAACGTCCATCCTTTTGCTCTTGGGAGGGTTGGCCTTGGCCTTCTTCGATGGCGGCGTTTCTTTGATCACGATCAAAACCCTCGATCTCCTCGGCGGCATCGGCGTGCTCAGTTCGCTCGGAGTGAACCTGCGCGGCGTCGCGGAATTCCAGAAAGCCTTGGAAGAAAAACTGGGAGGCCGTCAGTTAGCGAACTTCTGCGCCATTGCCGCGGATACCGCGGGCCTTCCCCGCCGCCCCAATCCCGGTCTTCCCCCGCCCACCGTATCGGAACAGCTCAATCTGCGCGCCTATGGCATCCAAGCACGCCGCTGGGCCACCTTCACCTGGAATGACGATACCGCCCGCAGGCTCCTCCGCGATGACCCCTGATCCACCGCTCGATTTCAGCAGCCGTCTCATCGCCGCGGTGGAAGCCGCCGTGCAGACCATTCGCCCCTTGGGCGCCGACGACGCTCACAGCGCTGGTTTACTCCGCCGCTGCGCCGAGTTTCGCCAACGCTGCGAACGACTGGCTCACCAGCGCGCCGGCCGCCGGCTTGCGATCGCCTTTCTCGGACCCAAAAACGCGGGCAAGACCACTCTGCTGACCTGGTTGATTCGGAGCAAGAGCCTCCGCAAACGCCTGCAAACCGGGCTCGATTCGGCCTCCGCCACCGAGCGTCTCACTTGGATCGGCCCTCCGCCCGAGAACCCCTCCGCTCTTCCCAGCAGCGCCCTCCAGATTCTCGCGGATCCGGCCGATTTCGTGGACCTCGGAGTCCCTTGCACCTTCTTGGATGTCCCCGGCGCCAACGAACGCAGTCATCCCCGCGCCCAAGCCGCCCGGGAAGCCCTGGAATTGGCCCATCTCAAAGTCCTCGTCGTCGAAGCCCGCCACCTCGAAGACGCCGCCATTCTCGATTACGCCCGGCCTGCCGACGGTTCCCGGATCCTGCCTGTCGTCAACCAAACCCGCCCCGGACAAGAACAGCCGGATTTCGATTCCTTCCTGCAGCGCCTGCGCAATACGGCGCCCCGCGCCACCGTATTGGAATTGCTTCATATACCGGATTTGCTCCTTCTCGAGCCCGCGGAACGTGCCGCCGCCACGGAACGCTGCCGCGCGGAACTCGCCTCCGCCATCACCCACGCCCTGAAGGATTGCGACAGCGGCGGCCTGCTCGAGCCTCAGATCGCCGCCGTGGAAGGTCAGTTCCGCGATGCTGTGCGCGAGGAGTTCCTGCGCGTTTTCCCGGCCGCCAGCCGCGCCGCGGGCGACCTTGTCGATCACGAAGGCGAAGTCGGAACCAAGGCGTTGCAGGCGCTGCTGGGCGGCGATGAACTCGATCAGGCGCCGCGCATCGCCCTGCGCCAGCAATTGCGGGCCCTGTTCCAAGAACGCACGCCGCTTCTTTGCTTCCCCTGGCGAACTTTCCTCGCCCTATCGAACCTGCTCCATGGCGCCCTCGACAAAGTCCCCTTTCTCCTCATGGGCAGTCTGCCCTCCTTGCTCAGTTCCACCGCCGCCGCCGTACGGAATCTCGCCCGAGACCGCCAGTTCTCCTCCTCCCGCGATACCGGTCTTCGCCAGCAAGCCGAACTCCTTCTGCGCGAATCGCTGCAACCCGGCATCGAGCGTCTCGAGTCGGCTCTCCGCAGCGACTTGCGGCTCCGGGAACGCCAGCCGCTTTTCTCCGACGGCATCCAAGTCGCCTTCGAGGGTCTCGACGTGCTTCAGCAACGCTCTACCGCCCTGTTTCATCGCATCCTGGCTCGCAACGCGGTTTCCCGCCCCGCCGCCGTCGCCACCGGATCGGTGGGGACTCTCCTCTTCTGGGTCATTTTCATCTGGCCCATCCTCGCACTCTACCAGGACTATTTCGCGGCGGTCGGCCATGTGGCGGGTCTGCGCGACGCCGGAGGATCGCCGGTGCGTTTCCCCGTCGAAGGCTTCCCTGTCATCTTCACTGGCCTCCTGCTCGCACTGGCGCCCATGCTTATCCTGCTTCTCGTCGTCTTGGCTTGGGCCGGAAGCCGCGGCCGCGCCGAAATCTGCCTCCGCCAGCTTCAGATCGGGCACCACGAAATCATTGCGGAGTTAGAAAACCAGGGTCTGCTTCGTATCCGCACGAGCCAACCCCAGCTCCGCGCCTGGCTCAATCTCTATCAACTCTTGGCGCGGCCGGACCGGAGAGAAGCGTGAACATCCCGGGGGGACGGGCGCGCGCACCCCTGCCGGCGGATGAGTCTCCTTGCCACGAGGCAGAACTCCTGATCTTGGGGAATGACTGCGATCATCCTCATTAGAGGCCCAACGCTTGCACGAGATATTGAAAGAAGAAATTCGTCCAAATCGAAATCGATAGCGATATGGCCTTAGGACGCGAAAAATAGGATGTTTGCCGGTTGTGACCCGGCCACTCTCTGCCCCTCAGCGCCGCCGCTCTCCAGGCAAACTCAACCGGCTCGCCCTCCGCCGTTCCGCCTCGAGAATCATCTCGAAGGTCTGGCGATCCTCCATCGGCGTTCCGCTCAACATACAATATTGATACTCCTTCCAATGGCCCATCTCCTGACGGGCATTGTCCATCCGAAGATCCAGCTCCACCCGGTTCGAATCTCCACGGCGCGACAGCCGCCGGTGCAACTCCACCAAGCTTGCCGGAATCACAAATACATCGACGTAAGCCGCCCGGATGAGAGGATCCCGGTTCTTGCGAATCTGCGCGGCGCCCTGCACATCAAGGTCGAGCAACACATCCTGCCCCTCCTGAATCAGGCCCAACACAGAACTCTTCAACGTCCCGTAGTCATGGCCATGCACCTCGGCATGTTCCAAGAATTGCTTGCGCCGGACGCGATCGCGGAACTCTTCCTTACCCAGGAAATAATAATCGGCGCCGTTGATCTCACCCGCTCGCGCTTCCCGGGTTGTGCACGACACCGAGTAAACATAGCCGGGTTTCTGGGCCAGATTCCGGCACAACGTAGTCTTGCCCACCCCGGAAGGCCCAGAAACCACGCAGAGGATGCCTGTCCGCCGAAAGCGAGTCGCCATGGGCCGCCACCTTGTCCATTCCGGCCGCCCCTGGCAAACTCGAATCACCGGCAATCTCCTCGCCGGAACCCCAGAAATCCGCCGCCGCCACAAGCCCGGCTACAGGCCCTTCATGTACTCGAGCAAAGCCTGCTTCTCCCCGGGCGTCAGATCGACTCCGTAAAGGTGTCCCCCGTTTCCATTTCCGCGCTCCTCGACATCGTGACGCCATCCCTCCCGTTCCGCCTCGGGACCGCTGACGACAAAGCCCATATTCACCGGGTCGTAGACGTCGTAGCCCCGGTAAAAAACCTTCGTTCGCAGCTCCACAGGTTCCAACAGCTCCCGCATAGTGGGCACGGAGCCGTTGTGCAGGTAGGGGGCTCGCATCCAAATCCCGTCTAAAGGGGGAGATTGATAGCCCTCGATCTTGACCATGTTGGCGCGGAAAATGCCCATGGCCCTGACTCGCCGGTTGGCCTCATCCGCCGCGCCCTGCGTCCACGTATCCATACGCTCGCGATCCGTCCCAACTTCAGAGATAGGAATGGGACGGTTTGTTCGCGAACCTCCGGCATCGTGACAATCCGCGCACTGTGCCCGGTAAATCGCCTCTCCCTGCGCGGCCAAAGCGGCGTCGACCGGGAAAGGATACGCGGGCGGCGGCGTTTCGCTCAACGTGGCGTCGAGTTCAGCCATGCGGTTGAGAAACCAGCGCCGCCGTCCCATGCGCCAAGCCAATTGACTCAAGGGGTTTCTCTCGTCGGGAGCGGCGCCCAACCCAAGAGCGGAATCGATGAGCACCGAACGCACCGCCGGCGTATCGCAACTCCAATTCAAGTAGAGACCTTGACCCTTCCGGATCTTCAGATTCCATACCGAAGGAAAGTCTGCCTGACCCGTGGTGTCGTCGACCGGCATCGACGTCATGAAGTACTTCGTCAGGTTCATGGGATCGTCCCGCCCCTTGCCCCATTCCGGCCAGCCCGGACGATTCATCCAAGCGAACTGTTCGTCCTGGCGCAGCAGTTCCTTCCGCGTCGCCGGGATGAGAATAAACCGGTAAATCAATTGATCGACCCAGGACAGCTCCGTCCGTTGTTTGATCTCGTCGAGCAGTGTGTCGGCGTTGAAGCGCGAATCCTTGGCCGAGTTGGCCAGGAAACGGATCATGCCCTGCACGTCCGTCGTGTGTGAAGGCGCTGTAGGAATGACGTGCGGCGTCTCGTCGTGCTGGCTGCGCCAGGTGCCGGTGTGACAGATGGCACAGTTGTTGGCCACGCGGGGAAAGCCGATCACCCTCTTGGTGAATCCCACCGGCATTTCCTCTCCCTCTTCCCAGACCAGTCCAAACGACTTGTAGCCTCCCGGCCCCGGGGTCAGGTCGGGAAAGACCGAAGGCAGCACCGTCCAGATCCAATACGGCAGACCCCGGTCCCACTCCGCCCCGATGGACCCGTACTTGAATCGTTCCAATTCATCGGCAAACTCGCGCTCCGGCTCTTCGCGGAAGAACTTCAACCACGCAAACCAAGTCGAGAAGAGCCCAGCCACGACAAGCAGGCCCAAAATGATCCAAAGTTTCCGTTTTGATTTCTTGCCTGCTTTCATGGCCCAGCCTCCTCAGAAGGTTTTGAGATATTCCACCAATGCGTCTTTCTCTTCCGGCAACAGTCCGGTGCCGTATTCCTCTCCCTCATGTCCAAAGTTGCCGTTGCCCGGAACCGGTTTGCCCGCTTCCTCGGATCCCGCCGGATACTCCGTTTGATAGAGAAAGTAACGCTTCCCGCCTTCCTCCGCAACATCGCTGACGAATCCGACGTTCACCGGATCGAACACATCATATCCGCGGTAGAATTCCTTCGGCCGCGACGCCGCCGGTTCCAGCAGGTCGCGCAGCGTCGGCACCGACCCATTGTGCAAATAAGGCGCGCGCAGCCACACCCCGTCCAAGGGCGCATTGGCATACCCATAGGTCTTGCGGAAATGACGGAAACGTTCGTCCTCGTAACCGGCGTAAAACTGATTCTGGTTCACACACAATTCGTAGGAGTAAGAATCGAGCCGCCACCGGCTGGTCCCGATTTCTTCGATGGGCGTCACTTTGCCCACCAGCTCTCCGCTGAAATCCGTGCCGCTGGCGCCGTGACAGACCGCGCAATATTCTGCGTAAATGGGAGCGCCCCGCGCCGCCAAGGCCTCGTCGACCGGATAAGGATACTCCGGCGGTTTCGCCGTCAAGAGCCAGTCCTCGATGCGCCGGATGTTTTCCCGGTCCAAGGTCGGCGGCCGCGCGCCTGCTCCAAACGCGGCGCTCCGATTTCGTTCCAGCACAGAATTGTTGTTGCCGTCCCAGTGCAGCCACATCCCGCGCTCCTCGCGCTGGCCCTGGTTCCAGATAGACGGAAAATCGCACAACCCCACCCATTCCTCCGGCGGCACCTTATCCATGGGGAAGTTCAACAACACTTTCGGCGGATTGAAGGTGTCGAAGCGTCCCGGTCCGCATTCCGGTTCGCGTTCGAGAAACTGAAAGCGCTGATCAATGGTCAGGATGCGCTGCCGCATCTGGTCGATGCCCCACCAGCGCAAGATCTTCCGGTTCACCCAATCTTCGCTTCCGGCCCGTTCGATCTCCGGAATGATGCGGTTGGCGGTGAAACGTTCGTCCTTGACCGCCGCTCCTAAAAAGCGCTGAAAGCTTTGCAAATCCACCGTGTTGCTGCCCATCCCCACAACGATCCGCTTTGGACTCTCCGGAGCGTCGCGCACGGTTCCCACGTGGCAGACCGCACAATTGAGAAAAACGCGGTCCACTCCCTGCACCCGCCGTTGCGAGACGCCAATGGGCAACTCTTTGCCTTCTTCGTAAATGAATCCGAGCGATTGGAGCCCGGCGCCCTGCAACAAATCCGAAAAAAGCTCCGGCAATACCTTCCACAGCGACAACGGGATGCCCGCGCCCCGTTCTCCGCCGGTCGATCCGTATTTGAAGTTCTCGACCGGATCTTGGTAGGAAACGGGACGATCGCTCGTAAAGCGGAGCAGGGCCCAGAGACCCGCCAACAGAAGCGCCGCCCCGGCCCCCGCCAGCACCCGCCGCCACAACTTGCGGGCCGGCTCGTATTGGAAGCTGACGCTGAAATGGATCGAAGGTTTTCCCCACAAAAAAACCTTGCCCAGATAGAGACCGGGCGCGACTTCCCGGATCTCGTCTCGCACCATCTTCGCCACGAAGGAGGTTTTGCTGTAATCGATGACAATGCATTCTTTGCCGTCGAACCAGCTTTCCCCTTTGTAGACCTTGGCCTTAATGGCTCGCAACGAGAAGGGCGTGACCCGGTTTTTGAGGACGCCTTCGCGAGCGTCGAACACTTTACCCTGCCAACAAAACCAGCGCGCCAGCCACGCCAACACCGGGGCGAACCAGGTCCCGGCGCAGACGATGGCCGTGCCCACCCCTTCCCCATCAGGCTGCGCTCCCGCGACGCTTTGCCCGAAAAGCTCATCCAACCGCTGACGCGGCGCCTTCAACAATCCCCATCGCGTCGCGTCCATAGCCCTCCCCAAATCAAGCCGGAAACTCTAAGGCGAAATCAATCAACCGGGTCTTGCCCCACCACACTTTCCCGAGATAGAGGCGCCGTTCCGGATCGATCAACCGGATCTCATCCCTGATCTTGCGGGCCAACAGCGAGGTCTTCGAGTAATCCAATACGATGCATTCCCGCCCGTCTAGCCAACTCTCCGTGTAATACACTCGCGCCACGATGGCTTGGACGCCTGCCGCCGTAATCCGGTTCTCGAGAGTCGCCCCCTGACCGTCTGGATTCGGAGTAAACACCTTCCCCTGCCAAGCCCAGCGGCGCACCAACCCGGAAATCCAACGGGCCCACCACGTCCCCGCGCAAGCGATGGCGATGCCCCGCGCCGCTCCTTCCGGAATCGGTCCGGCCGGACTACGGCGAAACAAGTCGTCCAATTGCCCCTTATCCAGGGCGAGCAAGTCATCGAAAGTCATTTTCGGAATCTTCCCTTTGCGCAGCGGGCCGCTGCGCTCGATCCAGGCCCGGTTCCTCAGAACGTTTTCACAAACTCAATCAATGCGCGCTTGTCTTCGTCCGGCAAATCCGTCCCGAAATAGTGTCCCCGGTCTGTAATGAAGTCCGGGCACTTGTTCGCATTCATCAACGCCGGAGCGACCTGTTCTTTCATCACTTCCCGGGCGGCTTCTCCCTCGAGATTCCGGATCTTGATCTCGAGCAAGGCTCGTTTGATCTTCAAAATTAGGGCGACCAAGTCTCTGGGCTCTGTGGCCGGATCCACATTGGCCAAGAGATTGACCGGCGTTCCCTCTGGGATCGGGCCCAAACGAAAATACCCGTCGTTGTCCGTGTTCGACTTCAACAGCGTGCGCAAGGGCTCGGGGATCACGGCGGCTTGCAGTTGGATGTTGCACTCCTGCGTCGTTCTCCAGATCGAATCCCGGTTCAATCGCTTCTCCGGCCACAGCAGCTTCTCCATCGCGTCGTCAAATGCCTTCATCCTGCCCGCCACCGATGGATCGCCAGTGTATTCCCCCAAGGCGTTGTTGTGGAGAAAGGGCGCCGAAGACCAGATGCTGATCAACGAGGCGGTCCGGTAATAACCAGGACCTCCTCCCGGCACGTTCCACTTCTCGTCCTGCCCGCTGTAGGGATTCCATACATCGATCTCTCCCACCGGCCGCAGATTCTTGTAGGTCTCCGAAGAAAACATTTCCCAAACGTGTCCCCGCGTTGCGTTCGTGGCGGACGCGCGAGCGGCGTTGGTCTGAATCTGCGTCAGCGGATAGCGCCGGTCGTCCGAAAGGAAATTCCCCGCCAGGAAATCCTCTCTCATCACCTCCTGACGAAACCACTCGTCCGGATCCGCCCCTCCCGGGGGCTGCTTGCTCGAATGACAACGCGCGCAGTTCTCCGCAAACACGAGTTTCCCTCGTTCCATGACGGCGGAATCCGTCGTGATATAGTTCGCGCCCCCCGGAGCATCGGCCAGCCGGAAAGAACTCAACCTCATGAAAAACTTGGCGACATTTTCAAACTTCCGTTCCGTGGCTCGCCAATAGACCGAATTCTTTTGAGCCGTAGCAATGCTAAAGGGCTTCTGCCCGCTCAGACCGATCAGCGCATTGTGCTGTTGCAGAAAATGCTGATGGTACATGCCGATGTTGATGTAGACGCGCAGTGTGGCCCCAGGCACTCCGACGGAGTCGGCCCCGTCCTTCAAGACGTGCGGCGTCGCCATCTCCTCTTTGACCGTTGGCAGTAGCAGGCTTTCCCCCGTCAGCTTCTCCGTCTCCCCGATCTTCAGCCGCGCTCCCAACTCGAAAATGGCGTTGATCGTGTTCGGATTGTTGATGTGATCGGTGGCGATCCGCGAAGTGTCGGATGTCCCCGGCGGCTGATTCTTGAGCATCTCCCAAAAGAATCCCCCTTCGCGGACATTGTTGGCGAAAACTTTCCCTTCCAGGATGTATTGGTTGCCGATGGCTGAGGCCAAGTTCTCCCACTCCGGAGCCTCCGGATCCGCCGGAGGATTGGAGGGATGAAAGGCGATGTGACAAACCCCGCAAGAAACGCCCACCTGATAAGGCCGGACCAAGTCCTTGCCCACCGCATAGTCCGCGTCTTCGTAATACCGTTCTCCGTCCCATCTCTTCGCCGCATCGCCCTTGAAAGCCGGATTGTCGAAGAGCCGGATGCCCATGATCCCAGAAGGACGTCCGAAGACCTGCGGATCGATGGATTCCGGCTCAGGCTCGGCCGCTTCGTCAATCCACAAACCGTGCTCGTCCGGCGCCGCCGATTGCCGGAAGCCCGGTTGATTGATCAGACCCAATTCCTTGAACCGGCTGCTGCGGTTGCGAGAATCGATCGTTTTCAGCAGATCCATCAGCCCGAAACTCTCTCGCGCCATCCGATCCCAAAACTGCTCGTTGCCGCCGCACCACAAATTCCACGTGTTCCGGCCTTTGATCTCGTCTTCGGAAAGCGAGATGCCGCCATCCATGGCCGCAAACACGTCCTCGGCCAATTCCGGAAAATCGTCCGCCGTTCTTCCGCCCCCGTCGTCCACGAGAGAAACGGGCGGGCGGGCCTTGCGACCGCACCCGCTTCCAGCGAGCAGGAAAGAGGCCGCTCCGAGAGCGGCGAGGAGTAGTGAATAACGCATCTTCATGAATGGCTTTTTTCGGCGGCTTTCACCCCAAGACCCTAAAGCGCGACATCCCGGCTCGTCCGCCGGCGAAGCCGGCCCGCTTCACCACAGGGCTCGAAGATAAAGACATCAAGATAATTTCCTTATCAGATTTCGCCGCTCCATGGCAATGTCTATCTTGACCTGTCGCCCGGGCGGGTCTGGTCCGGCGGAACGCGCCTCGCTTACTAACCAAACACCGCATGGCATACGCTCGCCGCCCCTTTGGCGACCGGTTCTCCATGCTCCATCTTATGCAGGTCCCTCCCGCCGGTTACCGGACGTGAGCAAAAGCCCGGCGCCCCGCGGCTCTACCGCCTCATCCGCCCAGCACTCCCCGCGTCAATTCCACCAGGTCTTCGGCCACGGACTTCACCGCTTTCCGGTCTCTTTCCGCCACGAGTTCCCCGGTCTCACCGAAAGCTTCCGGCGCGGCCGCCACGCAGTGCTGTTTGGGAACCATGATCACGCCGATGTTCCCTAAAATGGCGCGCAGATGAACCAACCCGCGCAAACCTCCCAGCGCCCCGGGCGACGCCGAAACCAAAGCGGCGACTTTGCCGCGAAACGCGGCCAGATCTTTCTCCCCCTCCACCGGACGCGATACCCAGTCGATGGCGTTTTTCAGCGCTCCGCTCACCGAGCTGTTGTATTCGGGTGAAGCGATGAACAGGGCGTCGTGTCCCAGAAACTGCTGGCGAAGCCGGAGCGCCGGTTCGGGCAGTCCTTCCCGCTCTTCCAAATCGCCGTCGTAGATTGGAAACGGGAAATCCGACAACCGGATCAGCGTCGCCTCCGCTCCGGCATCGCGCAGGGCGCCTGCGGCAAACTGCGCGAGTTTATGATTCCACGATTCGCGCCGTAGACTCCCACCAAAGACGAGAACTCGAGGCCGCTCCCGGCTCATGCCGGTAAATTTCCATGGGATTCGGGCGATTGTCCAGCGAATCTCCGTGTAAAGGGCAAGAAACGCAATCGCTCCACAGAATCCTGCCACAATTGGGGCGAGAAGCAGATGCGTGATTACCGGCTTCCTATCCCGTCGTTCCCTCCTGTTCAGGTCTGAAAATGCAACCGTCCCTCCATCCACCGTGCTAACCAGAATATGGGAATGGTCAGCGCCAAGTAGCCGAGAGCCAGCGGCAAATACACTTCGAAGGTGCTGTAGGTCGCGGCATTCGCGCTCTCCGCCTGTTTGGTGAATTCCAATACTCCGATGACGCTGAGCAGTGAGGAGTCCTTGATCAGATTGGCGAATTGGCCGGTCACCGCCGGGAGCGCGTTGCGGAACGCCTGCGGAACGATGACAAAGCGATAGGTCTGCCAAGCGTTGAAGCCCACCGCCCGCGCCGCATCCAGTTGCGACCGGGCCACCGATTGGATCCCCGCCCGGAAGATCTCGCTCAGGTAGGCCCCGGCGAAGAAGGAAAGGATCAGCACCCCGGCGATCCATTTGTCCCGGATACCGACGCGATCGAAGACGAGATAGAACCCGACCAGGATTTGCACCAGCAAGGGCGTTCCGCGCGCCAGTTCAACATAGGCGCCGCAGACGAAGCGAAGACTGCCGATGCGGCTGCGCCGGCCTAGGGTGGTGAGCAGGCCGATCACGCTGCTCGCTGCGAGCGAGGCTGCCGCCAACCCCAGCGTGGCGAGCCATCCCAGAAACAGTGGTTTCCGGTAGTCCGCGATGCTCTCCCAACGGTAGTGGTAGGAAGTTTGAACGAAAAAAAGATAACACAGTCCGGCCAATGCCACGATGAGCGCCATCCAACCGGCGGCCTGGACCAGCCCGTCTCCTCTGCCCCTCCCCGCGGCCGGCCTCATGCGCCCATCTCAGTGAAAGATAAAGGGAACCCCCATCTCCGCGAAGGCCTTGCGTTCTTGATCCATATAGCGCTGGGCCAAGGCCTCGAATCCCTTATCCTCACGAAACCGCCGCAAAAAGCCGTTCACGGCATCGCGCAGTTCCGGCTCCCCCTTGCGCACGCCGATCGCCCAAGTCTCCTGCCGGATCGGCGTCAAAATGGGCCGCGTCTCCTCCGGATGTTGCTCCCAATGTTTGTAGATCGAGATCTGATCATAAATGAAAGCGTCGGCCTTTCCCTGAATGACCTCGAGCACGCAGGTCTCGGCATGGTTGAGGACACTCAACTTCGCCTTCGGCAAGCGCTCCCGCGCATAGATGTGGCCCGTCGTTCCCAGCTTCACCGCGATGGTCCTTCCCGAACCCTCCAAATCCCCGGCGCCGGCGATGGGCGAGTCCTTGGCGACCAGCATGCACAGGCCGTTGGTCACATAGCCGTCGGAGAAATCGATGGTCTGGGCGCGTTCCTCCGTCGCCGTCATCGAAGAAATGATCAGGTCGATTTTTCCGGTCTGAAGCGCGGGGATCAGGCCTTCAAAGCGAAGGTCTTCGATCTGAAGGGGCCGTCCCAGGCTCTCGGCCAGCGCTTCCGCCAATCGCACCCCGATGCCGTCCGGCCGGTTCTGCACATCCCGCATCTCGAAAGGCGGATAGGTCAGTTCCATACCCACCACCAAAGGCTTCGGACCTTTTTGAGAACCGCAGCCTGGCAACATTCCGCTCAGCGCCAACCCGGCCGCCAAGCCCATCCATGCACATCGGGACATCAGCATTTCACGAGACCAGTGATTTCCGGCGCTTTCTCTTAACCCGCATTTTTCACACCGTTTCGTCGCGAGGCGCTGCGAACCCTTTTTGCCCAGGCCGCCCGCAGCCGAGGGCGCAGAGCTGGGTGATTACACCCTGTTCAAGCCCGAGGCAAGCGGAACGAAGGCAGGATGGAGTGAAGCGCGCCACAGCAGAAAGGGTATGAGAAATGTGGGTTCACCACAGGTTGTGCGGGCGCCGGCCAGCAATTGTCACCGGCCGCTTGAGAATCGCCGGGGCGTTTCTAAGTTCGCGCCGTGGCCCGTCAACGCGATCTCCAGCACCTCGCCTCGGACCTGCGCCGCCTCGAAGCCTTGCTGCGCCGGACCGCCCCCTCCAAAGCTGCGGACTCCATCGGCGCCGATGGGATTCGCATTCTCAACCTCGCCTGCGGAGAATGCCATGAGTCCGGCGTGCTGACCCGGGTGTTCGCCGGCGGCCCGAGGGCAGGGACGGCAAAGCCGGATCCTCCCACGGTCGAACTCGTCGGGATCGATGTCCGCGCTCCGGAACTCGCGCGAGCACGGCAGCGCGACCTTTCCTCACATCGCCGCACCTTCTGCTACATCGATGCCGATGCCGCACGGCTGAATCGTCACTCCGAAGCGGCCGGCGAGTTCGACCTGGTCTTTATGCGCCACCAAAATTTCTGGAACGGACCGGAAACGTGGAAGTCGATCTTTTCCAAGGGTCTCGATCAGCTTTCGCCCGGCGGGCGTTTGATCATCACCTCCTATTTTCTCCACGAACACCGTCTTGCCGTCGAGGCCGTCCGAAACCTCGGCGCCACCTTGCTGAAGTCGGAGGATCATCGCGAGGCCCGGATCCTCGATCCCAAACTGGGTAAACGCGTCGACGGGCATGTCGCCGTGTTTGAGCGCCCGGAATGAGGCGCCGATAGGCGGCCGATACAGACAGTCAGGCGCCATGACTCCAGGTCCCCCTCAGGGGAGGTTCCGTCCGGGGTTCCGCAGGAAGGGTCAGTTGATTATTCGGTGATCCCGCGCGGGACTTGCCGGGAGGGTTGGCGCGAGGAGGGAGCGAATGGCAATTCGTGACCGGCGAGCAACAGAGCCAATGCTTTCAACAAGGTCTGCCCGAATGGTCGCGCCCCCGGCCGAGTGGCTTCTCCCCTCTCTGTACACTCGCGACGCGGCGTTGCAGAATCGATCAACAGGCCCTTCATGCGGGCTGGATCGCTTTGGCGGCCAGACCTCAGCCATCGTCCCCGGCGGCACTGGTCACGGCGCGCAAGGCACACGGGACTTCCTCCTTGCCATCGTCTGGCCCTCGGATAAGATCGCCCACCCATGGCTTTCCTCCCCCGGTCGCGGTGGTGGCTCCCTGTTCTGTTCACCTCCGGCGTCGCCTGCCTCGGAGGAGAACCGGGGCCTTCTCCCGGATCATCGCCCGACCTCGAAGGCTTGATCCGTCTGGCCTGGGAGAATTCTCCGGACCTCAAAGCCGCCGAGACCGAAGCCATGGTAGCTCGCGCCACCCATATGGCCGCTCGAGACCGGCGGGACCCTGCCCTGCGCATTCAGTCCGACTGGGACGACGCCTATCACAGTCGTGCGATGCAGAACGAGAACGTCACCGTCGCGCTCCGGTTCTATCCCAACAATCCCTGGGAGGTGCGCGCCCGCCTGGAAAAGGCCTTGGCCGAAATCACCCTCGCCGATTTTCTCGTGGATGCCGTCCGGCGAGAAATCGCCATCGAAGTCCGCCGGCGCTACCGGCAACTTCAACTCGCCGCCGCCGTCCACCAGCAAACCGCCGAAATGGTCCAACTCGGCCGGGACGAAATCGCCCGGCTTCAAACGCTCGTGGGACAGAATCTGGCGACCCGGGACGACCTCGACGACGTCCGGCGGCGGGTCCTGCGCGATGCCCCGGATCTGATTCAAGCCAGGCAAGCAGACCATCAAGCCCGCGCCGCCCTCGCCGCCCTCGCCGGCATCGAAGATCCCGCCCTCGTGGAAGCGCGCCGGGGCCGGGTCCTGCCCGATCTTCGCTTCGAAACATCCTTCGTTCCCGTCCTCGAGAACACCGCTCTCCTCATGCGAAGAGACCTCGGTGAACTGATCCGCGAACAAATCGTCGCCCGCGGCGAACTCAAGGAAGTGCGCTCCCAACGCATCCTCTGGCTGGAGAGCTTCGATATCCGCGGCGGATCAAGCGCGGTGAAAGGGATCCTCGAAGAGACCTCTTACGGGTTTCGCATGGACATCCGCCTCCCGCTTTTCAGCGCCCTCAATAAGGAGGAAGAGATCTCCAAAGCCCAAATCGCCGGCATCGAAGAACAGGTCCGGCTCCTCGAACGACGCATCCGTCTCGAAGTCCGCAACGCCGCCCGGGAAGCCCGGCGCGCCGGAGAAGACTACCGCGCTTTTGATTCAGAATTGTTGGAGGCGCTCGGCGACTTGCGATCCCCCTTGGCGGGAGAGGCTCCGGAACCCGGCTACGATCTCCGCCGCGCCGCCAAGGAATACGACATCGGCCGCTTCGAGGTCGAGGAAGCCTACCTCGATGCTCTCTATGAACTCGAGAAGGCCATGGGGGCGCCATTGAACACCGCGTTTCGAACGGAGGCCAAGTGATCGTCCCCTCCACCCCGGTTAGGCTTTCCCGTTGAGCGCCGTGTCACGCCGGATCGTCTTCCTCGACGCCGCCACGGTGGGCAACGATGTCTCTCTCAGCCCGCTGGAACGTCACGGATCCCTCTCCGTCTTTCCCGCAACTTCGCCTCTCGAAACCGCGGAACGGATCGCCGAAGCCGAAGTCGTCGTCACCAACAAAGTCCCGCTCGGGGCCGAACGGCTCGCTGAAGCCCCCAGCCTCCGGCTCGTCGCCATCGCCGCCACCGGCTCTGATCACGTCGACCTGGCGGCCGCGAAGAAACTGGGGATCGCCGTTTGCTGCGTGCGCGGCTACTCGACTGCCGGCGTGGCCCAGCACGCCATAGCTCTTCTCCTCAATCTGGCCACTCACCAGCATCTTTTCTCGAGAGAAACTCAGCTCTGGCCCGCCTCTCCCATCTTCACCCGGCTCGCCCACCCCGTCGTCGAACTCGAAGGCAAAACCCTCGGCATCGCCGGAGCCGGAGCCATCGGTTCGCGCACCGGAGAAATCGCCGTGGCGCTCGGTATGCGCGTCCAATGTTTAGCCCGCCCGGGATCGGCGAACGCCGCCCACCCGGAATGGCCCCGGGTCGATTGCCACACCTTCTTCCAGAGTTCCGACGCCGTCTCTCTCCATTGCCCTCTCACCGCCGGCACGGCCAAAATGATCGGCCCGCGCAGCCTCGACCTCATGCCCTCGCACGCCTTTCTCATCAATACGAGTCGCGGCGCCCTCATCGACGAAGAAGCTCTCGCTGAGGCGCTCCGCCATCACCGCATCGCCGGAGCCGCTCTCGATGTCCTCTCGACCGAACCGCCGCCTCCCGGCCATCCCCTTCTCGATCCTTCCATCCCCAACCTGCTCATCACCCCGCACTCCGCCTGGATCGCCCGGGAGACGCGGCAACGGCTTATCGATGAGATCGCCGCAAACCTCGAAACGTTCCTCGCCGGACGCTCCCGGAACCGGCTGGTGTGAAATTTCCTATCCGGCCCGCCAACACCGCATTTCTGCTGAGCGCCATGGGTCGATTCTTCCTTCTGTGCGTTCTGCTGGTTGGCCTGGCTGTATTCGCTATCTCCCGGCTAAAACTCGATCCCGGGCTTCTCGCTCTCTTTCCCAGCGCCGGTCCAGCAGTCGAAGCGATGCGCGGCTTCGATGCATCCTTCGCAGCCCACGACGACGTCATTCTCTCGCTTGAAGGAGAAACCGCGGAGACAGCCGAACAAAGCGCGCAAAGTCTGGCCGCTCATTTGACTCGACGCTCCGGTTTGTTTCGCAGAGTCGCCTGGGGTCCGCCCTGGGAGGACTCAGAGAGCGCCTTGGCGCCGCTGGTCGCCTATCTCTGGTTCAATGGGGATGCTCGCCGCGTCCAAGACCTCGCCGCTGAATTCGAGGCCGATGCGGGCCTCGGTCGACTCGAGAACTCCCTCGAGACCCTCGCGACCACTACCAATCTCACCGAACTCCGGCGCCTGTCTGTGGACCCCTTGCGTTTGAGCGCTTTCGACGGCGCCTCGGGACTCCGCCCTTCCGATCTGCTGCGCTTTCCCTTCGCCTCTCGCGATGGACGCTTTCGGGTCCTGCGCATCGAGCCGGCCGCAACCCTCGGTTCCACCCGCGAAGTCGCCCAGTGGGAAAGTGAGGCCGCCGCCGCCGTCGAGTCCTGGAAACAACAGCATCCCGAAGACCGGAGCCGGATCCAAACTCGCCTAACCGGACGCAAGATCTACATCGCGGCGATGGCACGGGATCTGAAACAGGATCTCTTCTTATCCGTCGTCCTGACTGCAGCCTGTATTTCCCTGCTCGTCTTCGGACTGCACCGCAATGTGCTCCCGTTTCTCGGAATTCTGTTCGTGCTCGTTCTCACCCTCGTCTGCACCTTGGCCGCGGCGGGACTTCTGTTCCCTCATCTCAACGCCATCAGCATGGGTTTCGCCGCCATTGTTCTTGGCCTCGTCGTGGATTACGGATTCCTTATCTGGCACGAAGCGCGCAACGATCCCGCGCCTCCTTCCGTCCTCCGCCGTCGCCTGACTCCCACCATCTTTTGGGCCTCGCTGACGACCGCCATCGTCTTCCTGGGACTCAACCTCAGCGACCTTCCCGGAATCGCTCAACTGGGCGCCCTGGTCGCCTGTGGAACCGTGACCGGCGCCCTGCTCATGCTCCTGCTCTACACGCGAATGCTGCCTTTCTTGCTGCCGGCATCGGCCATCACCCCGGCCTCGGCTCCGTCCACTCCCTATCTCGTCGCGAAACCTTCTCGCGCCCTCGTCTCGACCGCCATCCTGGCCGGTTTGACAGCCGCCGTCCTGCTCTTTCGCGGACCGCCCACCCTCGATTCGTCCGCGGAGACGATCCAGCCTCGATCCTGTCCCTCGCTCGACGAGTTCCAGAACGCCATCGTCAGGCTGGGAACCGGCGCCCTCGCCTACCCACTCTTGCTGACCGCTGGCTCGGATGCCGCCATGCTCGAAGCTCTCGAGACTTCGGAATCCATCCTCGCTGAGCATCCCGAAGTCGAGGGATTCACCCTTCCCTCCATCCTCTGGCCCAACCCGGATCAGCAGGAAGCAAACCGCTCCGCTCTCGCACAGCTCGCCGCCGCGCGACCCGCGCTGCTCCGGCAAGCCGAAGACGCGGGTTTCACCGGAGAAGCCCTGACCTTCCTCGATACCGTCTTCGCTCGCTGGACCGCCTGGAACGAGGCGTCCGGCGCTGTGCTGCCGGACGACCCCACCTCCACTTGGCTTCTCAGCCGGGCTTTAGACCGGTCCAGCCTCCCCTATCGCGCCCTGGGACTGGTCACCGTGCGGGAATCGCATCCGTCTCCAGCATTCGTCCGCGACCTGAACGCGGCCGGCGCCGGCTTTGTGGGATGGGCCTTTCTCAACGACGGAATCCTCCAGAGCATCCGGCACGATCTCCGCCACGTCGTGTTGCCCCTCGCCGCCGCACTCGGCATCATGTTGTGCGCCGCTTTTCGCTCGGCCCGTGAAGTGGTTTTGGCCATCGCTGCCGTGGGATTGAGTCTCGGCGCCTTCCTCTCCCTGATGTCCCTCTTCGGCTGGCAGTGGAACTTGATCAATCTCATGGCCCTTCCCCTGCTGCTCGGAGCGGGCATCGATTACGCCATTCACATCCAATTCGCCTTGCGCCGCAATGGCGGCGATCTGCGCCGCACCCGCGCCGCCGTCGGTCGCGCCCTCCTGCTCTGCGGAGCCTCGACCGCGATTGGGTTCGCTTCCCTCGCGCCCGCTCGCTATGGGGGACTTTCCAGCCTGGGACTCGTTTGCGCGACGGGAATCCTCACGGTCATGCTCGTCTCCGTCTTCCTCCTCCCTCATTGGTGGGTCCTCTTCAACAGATCCCTCACCGCTCCGAATCCGCTTATCCAAAACCCGCGCTTCCCGTGAAAAACGAATCCGAAGAGTGATGCCGGAGTCCCGCTTGGGTTTCCCGCGTTTCCACCTCGCTTCCCATTGACCTTCTCGCGGCGGTCCTTCATCCTCCCCGGTCTCCGGTCCCTCACTCCGGCTCCATGGTCTCCCTTCAAGGACATCCCCGCGGTCTCTACGTGCTCTTCTTCGCAGAAATGTGGGAGCGCTTCAGCTACTACGGCATGCGGGCCCTCCTTATTCTCTACCTGACCAGAGCCCTGGGGCGCAGCGACGACACCGCCAACTCGATCTATGGATCCTATGTGGCCCTGGTCTACGCCACACCCCTGCTTGGCGGCATGCTCGCAGACCGTATTCTGGGCGCGCGCCGTGCCGTCATCTTCGGCGGCACGCTCATGGCCATCGGCCACTTCGCCATGGCCTTCCATCAACTTCTCTACCTGGCTCTCGCCTTTCTCATTGTCGGAAACGGATTCTTCAAACCTAACATCTCCAGCATCGTCGGACGCCTCTACCCAGCCGGAGACCGGCGCCGCGACGCCGGATTCACGATCTTCTACATGGGCATCAATCTCGGCGCCTTCCTCGCGCCGATCGCCTGCGGATTTCTCGGCGAGCACGTGGGTTGGCATTACGGCTTCGCGCTCGCCGGCGTCGGAATGGTCTTGGGTCTGATCAATTTCGTTATCGGGCAGCCTCGCTTCGAGGGGATCGGGAATCCGCCTAACCTCGACCTGCTGCGCAAGAAGGCGCTCCCATTTCTCCCCATGGAATGGCTCGTCTACCTCGGCGGATTCGCGTTCGTCGGGTTGGCTTGGTTGCTCGTCCAATCCTTCGGGACCGTCGGAGTCATTATGAACATCCTGGGCGGCGTGATTGGCCTCATCCTCGTCCTTTATGTCATCTTTCGTTGCAACAGTGTCGAACGTCACCACCTCACGGTGGCCGTGATCTTGACCGTGTTCTCAGTCGTCTTCTGGGCGTTCTTTGAACAGGCTGGAAGCTCCATCAATCTTTTCACCGATCGCAATGTCGACCGGGTCGTTCTCGGATGGGAAATCCCCGCCGCCGCATTCCAATCCGTCAATGCCGGCTTCATCATCCTCCTCGCTCCGGCCTTTTCCTTTATGTGGCGCTGGCTCGCCGATAGAAAATGGGAGCCCGGCGTCACCGTGAAATTCGCCCTCGGACTTCTTCAGCTCAGTCTCGGTTTTGCTGCTCTCTACCTGGGCGCCCGCCTGTCCGGCAGCGGCATCGTCCCCCTCTTCTGGCTCGTTCTCGGTTATCTTCTGCATACTATGGGAGAGCTGTGCCTTTCGCCCGTGGGCCTGTCCATGATCACCCGCCTGTCTCCAGTCCGGATCGTCGGCTTCATGATGGGCGTCTGGTTCCTGGCCGCCTCGTACGCCCAATACGTGGGCGCCCTCGTGGCCAAACTGGCGAACATCGAGCGAACGGAATCGACGACCTCCGGCGCCATCGAACTTCCGCCTCCTTCCGAAACCGTCATGGTCTACGCCGACGTCTACGGCGTGGTCACCCTGATCGCTCTTGGCGTCGGTATCGTCCTCCTCTTGCTCTCACCCCTCCTCAAACGCTGGATTCACGAGGAACACGCCTCCTGAGAACGGCGCTAAACAGGACCCGGGGAAACTCCGGGGCTCCCCCCGTCAACCCCCCTTCAGCGACTCCGCCCATCCTTTCAATCCCAGAACATAACTTTCCTCGCCCGGAAAAAGGACGTGCAATCGCTGCTCTTTCTCGCCGAGGCGATTGACAAAATGCACGCTGAATTTCCCCGCCTTCCGCGCCTTGATCTGGTAGCCCGTCGCCTTCGAGGCGTCCACAGTCCACTCCGCGGTGACCACCACCGGCGCGACGCCGCACTCAGCCGTGTTCTCCGCCGGTTTCTCGACGTTCCACAGCAGAGGCTGACCCGCAAACGTGGTGAAGCGCATCTCGAATTCGGGCTGGATCGGCCCGCCGGGCAACAGCCGGAACTCGATGGAATCGTCAATCAGCCGCCTGGCGCGGCTCAGGAGTCCGGTTTTCTGCTCGGGCGTGTAGGACTGGAAGTCCGCATTCTCCAGATACGGCTCGTGCATCGGATCTTCGGCAAAACATCTCGGATCCAACTCGACCCGGATGGTGACGGTGCCGTCGTCGTTGAAAGTCGACCGCACCGGGATATCGGGGGCGGGGTGCGCTTGGCTCGATCCACAGATCCCCACAGCCAGAAGGAGGGTAAGGAGTATTCTCACGGTTTTTGAGGGACAAATCATCCGGAGTCTAACGCCAATCGCCGAAAAAAACAGTTGATAAAACGCTGATACCCAAGAAATTGAAAGTTACTGGGACGATCCGGGATCGGATGGTTCTACTCAACTCAAACACACCCACATTATGAAGCAACTCTTAACCATCTTTGCGGCCCTGGGCCTGGCCGGGGCAGCCTATGCTGATTGCGGCAAAAAGGTCGCCAGCATCGGCGAACTCGAGAAGTACGACGCCGTCACCAAGGCGCTTACTCTCAAAATCGTTGACTCCAGCGACCCGAAGGAAGTGGAAGCCAAGTCGGCTAAGCTCACCATGACGCCCGACAGCAAGGTCATCGCCGAGGGCGATCTCCAAGCGCTGGTCGGCAAAAAAGTCACTGTCGTGAGTGAACACGGCAAGGTCGATTTCGTGATTCTCTTGGCTGCCAAGTAACCGCGACGCGTTCTTCGCAAAATAGCAAGCCGCTGGATTCCCATTCAGCGGCTTCTTTTTTGGCTCTGATTTGAATCCCTCGCCATTGACGCTGGGCCAACGCTTGTGATCGCCAGCTCAATCCCGGCGTAGTTGCGTCCGGCGAATAGGCCGCGCAGGAACCCGCCCCCTCCAGGATATCCTGACAGATCACGCAATCCCGGCCGGCGTCCCGGCGACCGGTCCGGCAAAGGAGATCTACTGACAAACCTCGCATTCGCCGCCGTTCCGCTGGACGTCGAGCTGGCACTGCGCGGCTTTCAACGCCACCGCGCTCTCCTCCTCCGTTCCAATCCCCAACGGGCTCACTCCGGACGAAATCCCGGTCAGATTTCGCGTCAGCGTCGCCGGACCCCGAATCGAACTGGCCGCTTCCGTCCTCAAATAATACGTCGTCTTCAAGCCCTGATGCCAAGCCGCGCGGTACATGTGGGACAGCACTTTCAGATCTGGCCGGTCCAGAAAAAGATTGAGTGACTGGGATTGATCGATCCACTTCTGACGCCGGGCCGCGGCCATGATCAACCATTTCGGATCGATCTTGAAGGCGGTGAGATATCGCCGCTTGATCTCGGCGGGGATTCTCGGGATATCCTCTAATTCTCCGCGAAAATACTTCAAGTCCTCCCGCATCTTGTCGTCCCAGAGCCCGAGAGCCTTGAGGTCACGCGCCAGAAACGTGTTCAACACCGTGAAATCGCCGGAGAGATTGCTCTTGGAGTAGAGATTGACGAAGGGCGGCTCGATGCAGGGCGAGCTGCCCATGATGTTGGAAATCGTCGCCGTGGGCGCGATGGCAAGCACATTGCTGTTCCGCATGCCCTGCTGTGAAATCTTCCGCCGGAGCCCTTCCCAATCCATCCGGGAACTGCGGTCCACCTGCACGGGGATCCCTCGCTCCGCTTCCAACAAGTCGATCGTGTCCAAGGGGAGGAGACCGCGGTCCCACTTCGATCCTGTGTACGTCGGGTAACGGCCCCGCTCCGCAGCGAGATCGCTCGAGGCCTCGTAAGCGAAGTAGGCCACCGCCTCCATGATCTCGTCGTTGAAATCCATGGCCGCCTCCGAAGCAAAGGACAATCCCCGGCGGTAGAGAGCGTGTTGCAAGCCCATGATCCCCAAGCCGATGGGCCGGTGCGACATATTCGCCCGCCGGGCCGCTTCGGTAGGGTAAAAATTGATGTCGATCACGTTATCGAGCGCTTCCACCGCAATCCGCACTGTTTCCCGCAGCTTGCGCAGGTCCAGCCGCCCGGCCTCGTCGACGTGGGTATCCAGAACCACGGAACCGAGATTGCACACCGCCGTCTCTTCCGCTCCAGTATTCAAGGTGATCTCCGTGCACAAATTCGAGCTGTGCACCACGCCCGTGTGATCCTGAGGACTGCGGACGTTGCACGGATCCTTGAACGTGATCCAGGGGTGCCCCGTCTCGAAGAGCATCCGGAGCATGATCTTCCACAAGTCGATGGCGGCCAGCTTTCGCCCGAAGATCTCCCGCCGCTCAGCCATCGCCTCGTATTCCACATAACGTTCCTCGAACGCCCTCCCGTAGAGTTCATGCAAATCCGGAACCTCGTTGCTGCGGAACAAGGTCCACTGCTCGCGGGCCTCCAGCCGTTTCATGAACAAATCGGGAATCCAGTTCGCCGTGTTCATGTCGTGCGCCCGCCGCCGTTCGTCCCCGGTGTTGCGGCGCAATTCGAGAAAGGCCTCGATGTCGTTGTGCCAGGTCTCGAGATAGGCGCAGCCCGAGCCGCGCCGTTTTCCGCCCTGGTTCACCGCCACCAACTGGTCGTTGTGCAGCTTGAGAAAGGGAATGACCCCCTGACTCTCGCCGTTGGTCCCTTGGAGATAGCTGCCAGTGCCTCGCACCGCCGTCCAACTGCCGCCGAGGCCTCCGGCCCATTTCGACAGAAAGGCGTTTTCGGCAATGCCCCGCACCATGATCGATTCGATGCTGTCGTCCACCTTGTAGAGGTAACACGAGGAGAGCTGGGAATGGGGCGTCCCGGAGTTGAACAGCGTAGGCGTCGAGGAGCAAAAGCGCCGGCTCTTGTAGAGATTGTAAAGGCTCAGAATCTTCGCCTCCCGGTCGCCCTCGCCACCGAGAAACAGACCCATGGCCACGCGCATCCAGAAAAGCTGGGGCGTCTCCAGCCTCCGCGGCGCCGCGCCCCGCTTGTCCACGATCAAGTAACGGTCGTAGAGCGTCAGGATGCCGAGATAGTCGAAACTCAGGTCCGCCGCAGGATCGAGCGCGGCGGCCAGCCGGTCCAAGTCGAAGTCCAGCATCTTCGGATTGATCCGGCCTAACTCGACTCCCCGCATGAGGTTCCCTTTGAAGGCGCGCCGGTGAAACTCCCGCAAGCTGTTGACCCCGTCGCGCAGGATATTCCACCCGGTCACCTCCTCGTAGATGTAGCTGAGCAAGATCCGGCCTGCAAAACGGGCGAAATCCGCGTCGCGTTCGATCAGGGTCTTGGCGTTGAGGACGATGGATTTCTGCAAATCCTCCTCCCGGATATGGTCGTAGAGGGAACGCCGCAACTCCCGCTCGATCTCCGCCTCGCTGAGATTGAGATCCAGTCCGATGCAGGCAAAAGCAATCCGCCGCCGCAAGTCAGCCCCGTCCCAGAGATAGGATTCGCCGTCCTGACGCTGCACCACGAGCATGGCCGCCTGCCCGAAGTCTTCGGGAAGCCCCTCCTCCTCTTCCCGCCGTTCCCGGGCCCGCAGATCGGCCCGGTGAGCCCGGTAGAGGATGTAGGCCTCGGCCACCTTGTAGTGCCCCTGCCGCATCAACTCCGCCTGAACCAGATCTTGCAGATCTTCGATAAAAAGCAGATCCTGATCCATCCGCGCCACCCGCTCGCTGATCGCCCGCGCCACCAAGAGCGCCGGACTGGGATCGAGCTGCTGGGACAGAAACGCCTTGCTCACCGCGCTCTCCACCTTCTCGGATTTCCAAGGAACCACGTCGCGATTGCGCCGAACCACCTGGATGCGCACCCTCGGTTCCGGTGGATCCTCGTCTTCCCACTCCTGCTCGAACATGGGACTGCGTTTATGGAATATCACGACGCTCTTGGCAAGATCGTGTTCGTTACGCTTGGCCAAAGCGCTTTGAATCAAACGCGTGATTTCCGCCATCCCGATTCCCGTCCCCGTCCCCGCGCCGTTTTCCGCCGCCTTCCTCAATTCCCCAAACACCGCCTCGGCCAGATCCACGACCCGGGTCCGGTTCTGCTCCGTATAAATGTCCTCCTCCTGTTTGGAACGAAGAAGATTCTCGACCGCCCGCCCCAGCAACCGCGCCACATCGTTAACAGAAAGGCGGACCTGCCGGTCTCCCGACTCGAACGACAGCACTTCCTCGGCGCCCTCGCTCGCGCCCATTCCCAGCCACTCGTAGGCCGGAGCTTCGCGAACGGCGAGGGATGAGATCTCTTCCAGTTGGAGGTCTTCTTCGATGAAATCGCGACTGATCATAGTATGGTTAGTTTGGACCTGCGCCGGAGCGACGGAGAATTCTCTTCCCTCTCCGGGCGCCGGGTTCAGAGTTCGCTGTCGTCGATGGAATCTAAGACGGAGCTTTTTTGATAGTCGGTTACCCGCCCTTCGAAAAAGTTCTGTTCTTTGCGCATGTCCATCAGCTCGGAAAGCCATGGCAGCGGATTGACGCTGTGAGAGCCTAGGGGCGACAGCCCACAGCTCTCCAAACGGCGGTCGGCGATGTAGTCAATATAGGCCAAGAATTCGACTTGACTCAGCCCGACCGAGCTGACCGGCAGACAATCCGCAATGAAGGTCCGCTCCAATCGCACCGCCTCTCGCATCAGATCGGCTAACTCGGCCTTGAAATCCTCCGTCCAAATCTCTTGGTTCTCCTCGACCAAATCCGCGAAGAGATTGCGAAACACTTCGATGTGATTCGATTCGTCGCGCAAGGTGTAACGAAACATCTGACCGATCCCGGGAAACTTGCCCTGGCGATAAAGACTCAGGATCATCCCGAACAAGCCGTAGAACTGAGTACCTTCCATGCACTGGCCGAAGACGAAGATGTTCTTGGCCAGAAGTTTCTTGTTCTCCGGATCCCGCAGATCCAGATCGCGGCGCAGCTCCCGGGATACGCCGGTCACGAAAGCGTTCTTGTCCCGGACCGACGGCACTTGTTCGAAGAGCGCCTCGCACTCGTGGGGATTGATCCCCAGCGAACTGATCATGTAGAGGAGGCTGTCCGCGTGAATATTTTCTTCGTGGGCGTGCCTTCCCAGCACCAGCTTCAGCTCCGGCGCCGTCACCAGCTCCCGCACCACATGCAGGATATTGTCGCCCACAATCCCCTCCGCGGCCGAGAAATAGCCAATCCCCATCCGGATGATCCAACGCTCGTTGTCGGAAACCAGATCCGGATGCTGCCACTGCTCGATGTCGCGCTGCATCTGGATGTCTTCCGGCTCCCAGTGGTTGGCCTTCATCTTGCGGTAGATCTCGTAGGCCCACCGGTACTTCAGCGGCAGGAGGTTGAAGGCCATGCTCGCCCGGCCGTTGATCACCCGCTTGGCCGCAAAGGCCGCTTCGGCCTTGGCCTGGTCCAATACGAAACGCTTGGTCCCAATCGTGAATACCTTTTCCATAAGTCCGATGCTGCTCTAGAGTTCCGCATTCCAGCGTCTCGCCGATCCCGCCCGCAACAGCCCCTTTTCCCCCACAACCACTACATCTTGAAGCTAGGCGCAATCAGCAGGCCCATATATTGTGTTTTTCATGAGTCCTGGAAAGGAAAATCTGCTTCCTGCCCGGCATTCTTCCGGCCCTTCCCCCGGCGCCGGTGTCTTTTCTCAAAACTCGACTTCAGTCCAGCGAGTTTTCGCCCAAACCCGCTGTCCCAAGACCGCGATCCGTGCCCGCAATCGCCGTGAATCCGCAGCGCCCCGATAGCCCAGCACTGTCCTCCTGTCCCATACACCGGCCCGCCCAGGCCAGCCGTCTCGCACCCGCCGCACGCGCCGAGGCCGGTCGCCCAACCGCGGCATCCTGAGGCCGTCCAACGGATCGTGCCATGCCCCGGATCCCCGAAGAGATCATCGAACGTATCCTCCGGGACACCTCTATCGTCGATCTCGTGGGCGCCTACCTCCAACTGCGCCGCGCCGGATCGAGTTTCGTGGCTCTCTGCCCCTTCCATCAGGAGAAGACGCCGTCCTTCAACGTCAATCCCGCCCAACAACGCTTCCACTGCTTCGGCTGCGGAGAGAGCGGGGACGCCGCCCGCTTCCTGATGCTCCAGGAAGGCATCGACTTTCCCACCGCCCTCCGCCGCCTCGCCGCCCGGTCCGGGATCGTCATCCCGGAGCAGGAAGAGGATCCCGCCGCCCAATCGCGGCGCAAGTTGCGCGACCGTCTCCGCCGCATCAACAGCAACGCCGCGGATTGGTTTCACGTACAACTCATGCGCACGCCGGAGACCGGCGCCGCCGCCCGCGCTTATCTTAAGGAACGCGGCTTCTCCCAGGAAACCGCCCGCCGCTGGAAACTCGGCTACGCCCCCGGCCCAAGCCAGATCTTCCTCCGCTGGGCCCGGGAATCCGGTCACGCGGAAGAAATCCTCGAAGCCGCCGGCCTCGTCGCTCGCCGCGACACTCCTGGCCGCAACCTTTACTGCCGCTTCCGGGACCGCCTCATGTTCCCCGTTTGGGACGACTCCGGAAACATTGCGGGATTCAGCGGCAGGATCCTCGGCGCCGATCCCCGCGCCGCCAAGTACCTGAACACCCCGGAAACCCTCCTGTTCACCAAAGGCCACATCCTCTTTGGACTGCACCAAAGCCGCCGGTCGATTCTCCGCGCCGGCCGCGCCATCGTCTGCGAGGGCCAGCTCGATCTCATCCGGATGTTCGAGGAAGGCATCGAAAACGTCGTCGCCCCGCTCGGGACCGCGTTCACCAGCGCTCACGCCCGGCTCCTGACGCGGATCACCCAGGAAGCCCTGCTCTGTTTCGATGCCGATCCCGCCGGCTACCAAGCGGCCCTGCGCACCTACCGCGAACTCGTTCAAACCGGTATCCGCGTCCGGGCCCTGCGACTCCCGCCGGGAGAAGATCCCGATTCCCTCATCGCTTCCCAAGGCCCGGAAGCGTTCCGCGCCCTCCTGGACCAAGCGCCGGAGTTTCTCGACTTCCAACTTGCTCTCGAGTCGACGCAGCGCGATCTTTCCCTGCCCCGAGAACACCGCGCCGCCGTTGCCGCTCTGTCCGAGTCGCTGGCTCTGATCCCCGACCCCATCCTTCTCGACAGCGAAGTGCTTCGCCTATCGACCCGCCTGCACGTAGCCCCGATGGATCTCCTCGAAGAAGTGCGGAAAATACGCTCCCGCCCCCGACCGCGGGATTCCGCTGAAGCCGCTGCCGAGCCTGGGACCGCCGCTTTCCGGCAGGCGCCTTCTCCCCTGGAAACCGCTCATCCCCGCCTGCGCCAGCTTTGCCTCCTGGCCTTGACCCGGGCTCACGCGAAAGCCGCGCTGCTCGAGCAAGGAGAACGCCTCGCCCTGATCAGCGAATACCCCGGCGGCGAGCTTGTGCTCCAAGTCATCCAAGGCGCCTTCGATCCCGAAGACCCTGCCTCGCGATCTCGCTTCTTGGCCGGCCTCGATCCGGTCGCGGAAAAGGGCTTATCCGCCCTGGCGAACTTGGCCCCCGGGGGCGACGGCCGCGCCGCCGCCCACGAGCTTCTGACCAGTCTCGAAGAAGAACGCAGCCAGCGCCATCTCCAAGCCCTCGCCGCCGCTCTCGCCGCCCCGGGCCTCTCCCTGGATGAAGCCATCCGCATCCAGAAAGAAATCCTTGACCTCCAGAGTGGCCGGAAAGATAGTTCCGCCGCCACGGGGCACAATCCTAGTTCCTAATTCCCGAGCACCTCGGATTTGGTATTTAGTATGGCTCAGGCAACCTCCTCGACCGCTCCACGAAGTAAGTGCCGCCGCTCCTCCCCCGGCAGCTCCACATCCCCAAGCCCAACTCCCACGCCCCTGGAGGAAGAATCCGGCGAGGTCCAATCCGCGGATTCCAGCCAGCCCGGCGCGGCGCTCACCATCGATAGCCCCGCGATCCAGGACAAGATCCGGGAATTGATCCGCATCGCCAAAGAGCAAGGGCACATCACCTACGACGACCTCAACGAGGCTCTCCCTGACGCACCCCTCGATACCGACCTCCTCGACGCCATCATCCAGCGGCTTCGCAGCATGGAGTTTGAACTCATCGAAGCCAGCGAAGTCGACCATTACAAGCCGAAACCCCAGGACCGCGACGACGAAGACGACGAAGTCGAATCCCCGCCTGCCGAAAAGCTTCCCTCCGAGGGCGTCGAGGATCCAGTCCGGATGTACCTCCGGCAAATGGGCCAAGTGCCCCTGCTCACCCGCGACCAGGAAGTCGAGATTTCCAAACGCATCGAACGAGCCGAAAGGAACGTCCAGCGCTACATCAATTCTTTCGGGTTCACGGCCAACGCCTACCTCGATCTCGCCGAACGGCTCGCCTCCGGCGAAGAGCGCCTCGACAAGGTCATCCAAGACAAGAAGATCGAGAGCCGCGAACGCTATGTGCGGGCTCTCCCGCGTCTCTGCGAACGGATGCGGGAAACCCACGCAACTGTGCACGCCCTTTACGCCAAGCGTCATCACCTCCATTCCGATAACGGCAAGACCCCGCCGGCCCAACACGAAGACGATTGGCGCAAAGCCCTCAACCAAGTCCATCGCATCTACAGCCGCTTTTACTTCAAACAGTCCGTCGCCGAACAGTTTGTCGCCTTTGCCGATCAATACCGGGACAGCTTCGACCGCATCCAAAAGCGAGCTTTGGGCAAAAGCTCCAAAACCGAAGAGTTCCGCGAACGGCTTTCCGAAATGGAGAGGGATTGCTGGCAGACCTACGAGGAATTCGTCGCCAACCACGACGAACTCCGCCAATGGCTGCAAGAGGCACTCCAAGCCAAGACAGAAATGGTCGAGGCCAACCTCCGGCTCGTCATTTCCATCGCCAAAAAATACACCAACCGCGGCCTCTCCTTCCTCGACCTCATCCAGGAAGGGAATATGGGACTGATGAAGGCCGTCGAGAAGTTCGAATACCGCCGCGGCTACAAATTCTCCACCTACGCCACCTGGTGGATCCGCCAAGCCATCACCCGTTCCATCGCCGACCAAGCCCGCACCATTCGGATCCCGGTCCACATGATCGAGACTATCAATAAGCTCATGCGGGTCCAAAAACAGCTCGTCCAAGAATATGGTCGCGAGCCCAAACCCGAGGAAATCGCCGAGGAAATCCACCTCCCCGTGGAACGCGTCCGCGCTGTCCTCAAGATGGCCCAACAGCCCATCTCCCTCCAATCCCCCGTCGGAGAGGGCGACGAAACCAGCTTCGGCGATTTCATCGAAGATAAGTCTGCCGATAATCCGGTCGAAACGACCGGATTCTCTCTGCTGCGCGATAAACTCAAGGACGTCCTCCAAACCCTCACCGAACGGGAACGCCAAGTGCTCGAACAACGCTTCGGCCTCGTCGACGGTTACAGCCGCACTCTCGAAGAAGTGGGACGCCAGTTTCAGGTCACCCGGGAGCGCATCCGCCAGATCGAAGCCAAAGCCTTGAGAAAAATGCGCCATCCCACCCGGATCCGAAAGCTTGAAGGATTCCTCGAAATGCCGCAGATTTGAATCAATCCGCACTGCGCAACTTCCCGCGCAGCGAGGTGTTCCACCCGGGAACGGGAAATCATGAACGCTGGATTCGAGCCCAACGACCCGGAATGGGATTTCCTCGGCAAAGCCTCCCGGCCTGCTCCACGCGCCGGGTTCGCTCAAGCCGTGCTCCGGGCCCTCGAATCCCAGGATGGATCCCCGCGGATCGTTCGCTTCCCAGCCGCTCAGGCCTGGGTCGCCGGTCTCACCGCTGCAGCGGCCGCAGTGGCCTTGATTGCCATCGCTCTCTCTACCTTCCGCTCCCCCAATTCCAGCATCTCCCCCCCGCAATTCGCCGGTTCCCAGCCACAGCCAGTCGCGATCGAGTCCCCTTCCTCCCCGCTCGCCGATGAACTCCCCGACGAAGACATCACCGGCCTCTTCACGCTGGAACGATTGCTTTCTACCGAAGACGTAGACAGCCTCGACAACGAAGACCTCGTCGCTCTGCTCTACTGATCTTCCGCTTCCTTCTCTCCCCACTCCCCGCCCGGCGCTGCCGCTCTTTCCTGTTTTCACGCGCCCTGTCCCTACGCACGCTGCCGGTATAGGATCTCCATTACCTCGGCCGCGGAGACGGCCCGTTCCAGCGCGCTACGGCTCGCCTCAGTGTCCGCCACCCGGGCCAACTGCGCCAACAAGGTCAGTTGCGTCTCTGGCTGCTCGGCAGGAGTGATCAGCAGGAACAAGAGCCGCACGAGTTCGGTGCTTGCGGTCGAAAAGACAACGCCCTCGGCGGAGCGGCCGACGACAATAAGGGGAGCCGCTAGACCTGGGCATCGCGCATGGGGAATCGCGACTCCGTTCCCGAGATCCGTAGAGATCTCCTCCTCACGCGCCAGAGCGAGGCTGATGATCTCATCGAAGCCGCTTGCGGGCGGCAACCGGCCGCCGGGAATGGCCAAGACCAATTCGCGAATGGCCTGTTCCCGCGTCCTGGCGCCGAGAACGAGCACTACGGCGCCGTGCGCCACCGCGTCCGCCAGCGACACCCTCCTGCCTTGGCGCGGGTATTCGTCCCCCAGTTGGCCCACGACCTGTTCCAAAATGTCTTCCAAGGTGACCAGTCCGAGGGCCCCTTCCTCGGTTTCGACCGCAAAGAGGGTGGCGCCTTCGCTCTGCATGCGGGTCAATGTGGAGTCGACACTCTCGTCGGGACGGATGGATTTCAGCGGACGGATCAGCCTGGACCAGTCATCACCCGGCGCCTGCGCGATGAGATCCTTTGTTAGCAAATAACCCGTCGCCCGCCCTGTGCGTGGCTCGACGACAGGCCATCGTGAGAATCGTTCTTGAGCGACCTGTGCGAGCACTGCTCTTCTCTCCGCGGCGGCCGGCAACCACTTGACTCGCGCCCACGGCACCATGACGCTTCCAATCCGCTGGGAACGGATGTTGGACATGTTCTCCATAACAAGCTGAAGCCGGAGGTCCTTGATCTTTCGATCCGCGGCTTCGCGATGCAGGCCGGTGTCGGCCAGAACCAGGCGAGCCAGGGCCACGGCCGCTTCGGCCTCTTCGAATACCGCCACACTGGCGCCGCTCCGTTCAAGCTCCCCCCGCTCCCGAAGATACCGGGCCCGCGCCAGGATGCGCATGCCGGCGTTGAGACTACGGGCCGCAGTCACGACGGCGGCGCCTTGCGACGAATGTGGTATAGTCAGGACCAGGTGAGAGGCGCGCCGCGCCCCAGCTTGCTCCAGAATACTCTCGTGGGAAGCATCCCCAAAGATCGCACTGTGACCCTGGGCGTTGAGCGCTGACACGGTCTCCATATTCAGGTCGATGACGACCGTCGCAAGACCGGCCTCGAGCAACACCCGGTGCACGGAGCGTCCCACCGGACCATAACCAACCACGATCGCGAGCCGTTCATCCTTCCCGGCGGCGCCCGCCACGACAGCCGACGCGGCCTCGTTGAGGCCGGCGGCCCGCCGCTCCGCCCGGTGGTTCAGTGCCTTCCACAAGCGGGGACGCTTGCGCAGCCAAGACTCGATCTTCGGCAGCGCGCGGAAGAAGAGCGGGTTGAGCGTGATGGAAATGATCGCCGCCGCCACCAGCACATTGTGGCCCGCGTCAGTCATCACCCCATGGCGGCGCGCCAACTCCGAGAGAATGAATGAGAATTCACCAATCTGCGCCAAGCCGACCGCGACGGTGAGCGCGGTCCGGGACGAGTGACCCAACACCGCCACGATGACGAGGGCGGCGGCGGGTTTGGCCACCAGGATGATGCCCAATGCCGCGGCGACCATCATCGGCTGCTGGATCAGGAAGGCCGGGTCGAAGAGCATTCCGACCGAAACAAAGAACAAAACCGCGAAGGCGTCCCGCATCGGCAGCGCATCCGCCGCCGCCTGATGACTGACAGGCGACTGCGCCACGACCATGCCGGCCAAAAAGGCGCCCAGAGCCATCGATGCGCCAAAAAAGAAGTAGGAGCCGGCGGCGATAGCGATCGAAAACACGAGCACGGTGAGGGTGAACAGCTCCCGCGAACGCAGTTTCGCCACCCGCACCAGCACCCACGGCACGATCCGAGAACCCGCCAGCATCACGATGGCCACCAGCGCCGCGAGCTTCAGGAGCGCAACGCCAAGGGCCGCCCAGAATGTGAAACCGGCCCCGGCCGCCGCCCGCAATTCGCCCCCGATTCCCGCGCCTTCCATGCCGCCGCCAAGAACCGGAATAAGCACTAGCAGCACCACCGTGAAGATGTCTTCGACGATGAGCCATCCCACAGCGACATGACCTTGAGGCGAGTTGAGCGCGTTCGCATCCATCAGCACCCGCATCAACACGACCGTGCTCGCGACGGCCAGGGCCATCCCCAGCACAGCCCCCGATTTGAGGGGCATGCCAAAAGCCGAGAAGATCACCATCGCCAGGACCGTGGCCACCAAGCTTTGCCCGATCGCTCCAGGGATCGCCACTCCCTTCACCGCGACGAGATCCTTCAGATGGAACTGGAGCCCAACCCCAAACATCAGCAGGATGACGCCGACCTCGGCAAGCTGTTGGGCCAGGTGAACGTCGCCGACGAAGCCCGGCGTGTGCGGCCCAATCAGCACTCCAGCCAAAAGATATCCGACGATCGGCGACAGCCGCAGCCATTGCGTAAGGAGTCCCAGCAGCCACGCGGAGGTGAATGCCGCCGCAATAGTGGCGATGAGCGAAAGATCGTGCACCCGTCGACCATATAGCCCTCACGAGAAATCGCTTCCAGCAAGACGGCCGTGCGATACCATGCTTCCCCTCATTCTGGTCAAACTTGCGAAATGGCAGGCGGGGAGCCCGTGCCCCCGGTTCCACCGCGCCGGGAGTGTGCTCTCGTCCGTGAGATTCCTCGACCGTCAGATTTTCCGTTCCGGCGGAAAAAGTCTCCGCTCAGGCTACGAATGCCGTGTTAAAATAGGCGCGCAATGAAAGCCCCCGTCCTATTCCGCTTTGTCGCGCTGTTGCCCTCCCTGGCCGTTTTATCCGCAACCCTGCGGGCGGAGACGCACCAGGTCTTTTTCGGAACCGGGGGACCGGGCGCCAAGGGGATCTACCGCGCGACGTTCGAAACCGGGACCGGCAAACTCACGGCCGCCGAACTGGCTGCCGAGATCGGGTCGCCGGGTTTCCTCGCACTGCATCCGGACGGAGACGCCCTCTACGCGGTCGCCAGTTTCCCGGGCGGGCCGGGCGCAGCCGGCTATCGTATCGGCTCCAACGGCTCGCTGGAACCAATCAACACGTCGCCTACCGGCGACGGTGGCGCGGCGCACATCGCGGTGCATTCAACCGGCAGATTCCTGCTTACCGCGCAATACGGCGGCGGTTCCGTGGCCTTGTTTCCATTGGATGAGGAAGGCCGGCTGGGCACGGCCACATTGAGCAGGCACGAGGGCGGTTCAGGTGTGGTGGCCGGCCGCCAGGAGGCCCCTCATCCGCATTGGTGCGGTTTTTCGCCGGACGGGCGGTTTGCCCTCGTGCCGGATCTGGGCATGGACGGCATCGTGATCTACCAGGTCGACGCAGAGGAGCGGGCGATCAAGCGCCACGGCTTCGCCGCCTCTCCGCCCGGAGGCGGTCCGCGCCACTTGGTTTTCTCGCCCGACGGCCGGTTTATCTACCTGCTCAATGAACTCGCGCTTTCGGTGACCAGTTACGCCTGGGATGCGGCCTCAGGAACGGCCCAGCAACGAACCACCGTCCCGGCCCTCAGCGAGACGGTCAAGGCCAAGGAGGCGTTCAACTCCGCCGCGGAGATCCTGGCGCACCCGGGTGGACGCTTTGTGTATTCCTCGAATCGCGGGCATGACTCGGTAACGGTCTATCGAGCCGATCCAGAGACCGCGACGCTGGAAGTGATCCAAGTGCAGCCCGTTCGCGGAGCGTTCCCGCGCAATATCAACCTCGCGCCCGGCGGCGGTTGGCTGCTGGCGGCCGGAGCGGACTCGAACACCGTGGCGGTGCATCACGTGAATGCGGAGACAGGAGAGCTGACCTACCAGACCAAAGGCGTCATCAACGTCCCGGCGCCCATCTGCATCCTCTTTGCGCGCTAATGATAACAACCGATTGATCAACGAATCAGGCGCCGGTTAGCTCGCTATTAAGTGTCTGACACATTATGTTAGGGAGGCGTTGAAGGAAGTCCTCCTGGGTCCAACCGGCCAGGGCCCGTTCTACCCTGGACCCGGCCGCGCCCGTCCGTCAACTTTTTTATTTTGTGTCTGACACATTATGTTCAAGTCGCGGGCAGGAATGCCCGCGCCATCGTGCTCTCAGGACTGGCCCTCACGGATCCAGATCCGATTCCGCCAGCGCCCGAAACGCATGGGCCAAGTGTTGCGTTATCGCCCCTGGAGCCTCTGCCAAAGCCCGCCCGTCCACGGCCTCGATAGCTTGCACTTCCCTTGTCGTGGAGGCCAAAAAGGCTTCCGAAGCCTCCGCCAACGCCTCCAGTGGAAGGCTCTCCTCCCGCACTCCAATCCCGTCGCGCGCAGAAAGTTCCAGCAACAATGAGCGCGTCACTCCGGGCAGACAACCATCGCTCAGAGGGGGCGTCATCAACTCGCCCCCACTCACCAGAAACACGTTTGATCCCGTTCCCTCGCAGAGCCGGCCCGCCGTGTTTCCGAAAATCGCTTCCGAAGCCCCGCGCGCCTTGGCGTAAGCCAGCGCCACCACGTTTTCGCCGTAAGACGTCGTCTTGTGTCCCGTGAGCGCGCCGTGCTCATTCCGGCGATAAGGGACGACAGCGACCCTGGCCTTCCGCGGAACTGGATTCAACGGAGCCGCCGCGATCAACACCGTGCAGCCCGCGTTCCCCTTTTCCGATCCCAAAGGAGCCGGCCCTCCGGTCACCGTGATGCGCAAACGCCCGTTGCCAATCCCGTTCCCTTCCAGCACTTCGTTCGACGCCGCCCTCAGTTCCTCGAGACCCGGAATCTCCAGTCCCAAAACCGCGCCCGAACGTTCCAGCCGCCGCCAGTGCCGAGTGAAGGCAAACAGCCGGCCCTCGTAACATACCATCGTCTCGAAGACACCATCGCCAGTCAGCAACCCGTGATCAAATGGAGACACACAGGTTTCCTGCTCCGCCCTCAATTCCCCGTTCATCCACACCTGGCGGATTCCTGCTGCTACCGTCGAACTCATGAGCGCCGAAAATAAGGTCCCGTCCTTCCAGACCGCAGACGCATACGCGGTCCGCCGCCTCCTTGCAATCGAATACCCATTCCTGTATCCGGAACCGGACTCCGCAGTTTCCCCTCGCCCGTTCGCTCCGGCCATGCTATTCCCGCCGGGCCGCCCAGGCCGTGATCGCAGCCCTCCTCACCGTCCTGCTTTTCGCCCTGTCCGCCATCTGCGGACGCCGGGTCACCGAAATGATGGACAGCCTTTGCGCCAACGCCATCCGGCTCGTCCTGGCCGCCGCCGCCCTCGGGCTCCTCGCCGCACTCACCGCGCCCGCGATCACTCCCAGACCCGCCCTGCTCTGGCTCCTGCTCAGCGGGGTTGTCGGCTTCGGCATTGGCGACGCCGGACTCTTCCTGGCATACCCCCGCATCGGGTCCCGGCTAACCGTGCTCATCTACCTCTGCCTGGCTCCTCTGTTCGCCGCCGCCGGTGAATGGCTCTGGCTCGGACAAACCCTAACGTTGCCTGAATCGTTTGTCCTCGCTCTCATTCTCTTCGGAGTCGCCTTCGCCCTCTCGGGACCCATCCACCTCCGGGAACACCGTTCGACCTTTCTCGCCGGCAGCCTCTGGGCCGTCGTCGCCGGGCTCGGCCAAGGCTTCGGCGGAGTCCTCAGCCGTCAAGCCGAACTCGCCGCCAATGATCTCGGCGCCTCCGTCCCAGCCCTCCAACAGGCCTTCCAGCGCTGTCTCGGCGGACTCGGCTTCGCCCTGCTTCTCCTCCTCGCCGTCCGGTTTTCCCTGCCCCCTGCCCAGCGCCGAGTCTGGACCGCCGGCCGGCCGCACCCCCTTACCTTCACCCTCTGGCTCACTGCCGCCGCCCTTTTCGGTCCCGTCTTCGGCGTCACCTGTTTTCAGTGGGCCCTGCTCGAGATCGGCAACAGCGCCATCGTCCAAGCCATGGTCTCGACCACCCCCATCGCCCTCATCCCCCTGGCTTGGCGCCTGGAAAAAGACCGGCCCACCGGCCGTTCCATCGCCGGTTCCCTGGTCGCCGTCGCCGGCGTCGTCCTGCTTTGCCTCTTGCAAGGCCAAGCCCTTGCTTGAAAGGCAGGCCCATACGCGAAACATTCTCCCCAAATTCCGATGACTCCCATGCAACCCGAGGATTTCGCCCGCTTCCTCCACGAACAGCGCGCCTCAGCCATCCTTCGCACGCGCGAAACCTCCTCCGCGCTTCCCGCGATGGAAGCCGCGATTCGCGGCGGGTTCCGCATCGTCGAATTCACCCTCTCCATCCCCGGAGCGCTCGACCTTATCCGCGAGTTCTCCACCCGCCCCGGTCTCGTCGCCGGCGCCGGAACGGTCCTCACCCCGGAAGATGCCGACCGCTGCGTCGAAGCCGGCGCCAGCTTCCTCGTCTCTCCGGTCTGCGATCCGGAAGTCATCGCCCGGGCCCGCGATCATCACGTCGCCGTCATTCCTGGTTGCGCCACCCCGACGGAAATGCTCCACGCTTGGCGCGCCGGCGCGCTCCTCCAAAAACTCTTTCCTGAAGCCGGCCCCGGCCCTTCTTGGGTCCGTCAAACTCTGGGGCCCTTGCCATTCCTGCGCATAGTCCCCACCAGCGGCGTCACCCTGGAGAACGCTCGCGCCTACCTGAATGCCGGAGCGCACGCCGTCGGTCTTGTCCAGCCGCTTTTTCCACCGGACGATCTCGCCGGCGGCCGCTTCGACCTCATCGAGCATCGCGCCCGCGCTTTCCTCGCATCCATCCAAAACGGACCTTGCTCCTTCCTGCCATGATCACGATCACCGCTTTCTATGAGGGCGACCTTCACACCATGGTCACCCACGGCCCCTCCGGCGCGCGCCTAACCACGGACGCTCCGCGCGACAACGAGGGACTCGGCGAATCCTTCTCCTCGACCGACCTCGTCGCGGCCGCGCTGGCCACCTGCGCGCTCACCGTTATGGGCATCGTCGCCCGCAGAAAAAACCTCGATATCCGCGGGGCCAGAGCCTCTGTGCAGAAAGAAATGAGCGCGGACAGTCCCCGGCGCATCGTCCGGCTCCCCGTCCACATCGAGATTCCGCTGCCCGAAGATCATCCCGAGCGCGCCATGCTTGAAGCCGCCGCCCGCGGTTGCCCGGTCCATTACGGCCTCCATCCCGACATCGACCGTCCCATGACTTTTCTCTGGAAGGGATGACTCACTCCTTGCTGAGCACTTCCAGGTCCTTGAAATAGACCTCCATCTCCTCGCCGCCATGGAGCTGCAATCCCAACAGCCCCTCCCGGCGCCCCGGATCATCGAGGAGCGCCGCCGTTTGCCGGTTGTTCACAAACACCCGGATGTCCCCACCGCGCGCGCTCACCGTCATGTCCGTCCACTCGCCCGGCTTGTAAATCTTTTCCAACTGCCCGGCTTCCGCCTGCGCTACCCAACCCCTGCCTTCCGTCTCGTAGAGGCCCCCCGTCTCGAAGTGAGGCGCAATCTCCACCTGAAACCCCGCCGCCGCGACCGGAGAATCCACTTTCTCGGCCCGGAAATAGAAACCGCTGTTGCCCTTCACCGAGCGAAACTTCAAGCGCACCGTGAAGTCCGAGAAAACACTCTTGGAAAAAAGGATCCCGTGCCGCGCCTCGCTCGCCGGGCTCGAACCGGCGATGACCCCATCGCGCGCCTCCCATGCGCCTCCGGGGCTCGCCTCCCAACCCTCCCAATCCTTACCATTCCACAAAGGCTTCCACACTGACCGGCCGACGTCCTTGATCTGCAAGTTCCGCCATTGAACCTGAGCGCCCTCCTTCTCCTCATCCCCGCCGATTCCGTGCACTTGCAAAGCGATAAACCCGCTCAAGGTCATCGAGTCCGTCAAATCAGCCGCAAGCACGCCGTTCAACCACGTCCGGATCCGGTCCCCCTCCGCCAAGACCAGCACGCCGTTCCAATCCCCTTGCCGGAACGCTCTCCGCGCTGCCTCGTTGCCGGACAGATCGTTCAACCAGCCCCGGCGCGCCTCGTCGTAGATCCCCCCGGTCCAGGCCCGTTCGGATGGATCAATCTCCACCTGATAGCCGTGCACCCGGCCGCCCTGATACCCCGTCAAACTCTGGCTCCGGATCTGCACCCCGGAGTTCAGGTTCTCCGCCACCTTGAATTCATACGCCAACAAAAAGTCCCCATAATCCCGCTCCGTCGCCAAAAAACTGTTGGGCGTGTTCCGCACCGCGGATCCCGTCACGACGCCGTCGCGGATCTCGTAACGGGCTTCCCCGCCCAACTGCTTCCAGCCCTCCTTGCTGTCGCCCTCCACCAACGGCTGCCATGCCGTCTCCGGGAAAAACTCTTCCTGAGCAAATATCCCGCTGGTCGCTCCCAGGACCAGCGCCAGCCCCTTGCAAGCCGCGTTCATCATCCCCTTTCCTACCGCCGGCCTCCGCCCGCTGGCAAGGTTTTTCCAGATCGCTATCGCGCTCGCGACCAGTATCGTGTTTGCTGTTTCCTCAACCCGCTCCTGCATCCGCGATGTCCCAGCGATTCCTGCGTCACCTCCGCCTCCCAGCGCTTCCCGCCATCCTCGCCCTCAGCGCTGCCCTCCCCGCCCCCGCCCAGGACCCGCCCCCACTCATCCCCATGCGGGATTTCTTCCGCAACCCGGAGCAGTCGCGATTTCTCATCTCCCCCGACGGAACCCACTTTGCCTTCCTCGCGCCTTGGGAAAACCGGATGAACATCCACGTCCGCAAAATCGGCGAAGATTCCGCCGTCCGCGTCACGGCCTCGACCGAACGCGACATCTTCGGTTATAGCTGGGCCAATCCGGGCCGCCTCGTCTATGTCCAGGACACCGGAGGCGATGAAAACTTCCGCCTCTTCGCTGTGGATAAAGACGGCGCGAATCCCAAGGACCTCACTCCCTTCGACAAGGTCCGCGTCCAAATCGTCGACGATCTCAAGGACGACCCGGCTCACATGATTATAGCCCATAACCAGCGCGACGCCCGCGTCTTCGATGCCTACCGTATCAATATCGATACCGGCGACCTGGTGCGCATCGTCGAAAACCCGGGCAACTTCAGCTCCTACACCACCGATCACGAGGGAAAACTCCGCGTCGCCACAGCCGCCGACGGCGTCGCGACCAGCATCTTCTACCGAAGCGCCGAAGATCAACCCTTTCGCATGATCCTCCAAACCGACTTTCGAGAGTCCCTCGAACCGCTCTTCTTCACCTACGACAACGCCCGCCTCTACGCCTCTTCCAACATCGGCCGGGATCGAAGCGCCATCGTCATCTTTGATCCAGAAACCGGCAAAGAAGATGAACTCGTCTTCCAACACCCCGAAGTCGATGTGTCCGGTCTGCTCCGCTCCGACCAACGGAAGACGGTTACCGGCGCCTCTTTCGTCACCGACCGTCTCGAGCGCGTCTTCTTCGACGATGAACGCCGCCGGATGCAGGACTTTCTCGAAGAACGTCTTCCCGAACTCCAGGTCGATGTGGTGGACGCCAGCCGCGACGAAACCAAGTTCCTCGTGCGCGCTTCCTCCGACCGCACTCGTGGAGCCTATCACTTCTACGATCTCGCCGCCGGAACTCTCGAAAAGCTCGCCGACATCAGCCCCTGGCTGAATCCGGATCATCTCAGCGAAATGAAACCCATCCAGTTTAAGGCCCGCGACGGGCTCACCATCCACGGCTATCTGACCCTGCCCGCGGGCGCCTCCGGCCGGCTCCCCATGGTCGTCCATGTGCACGGCGGTCCTTGGGCTCGCGACGTCTGGGGTTACCAACCCGAGGTCCAATTCTTGGCTAACCGTGGTTACGCAGTGTTCCAGATCAACTACCGCGGGTCCACGGGCTACGGACGCGCCTTCTGGGAAGCCAGTTTCCGTGAATGGGGCCGCTCGATGCAAGACGACATCACCGACGGTGTCGTCTGGGCGATCGCCGAAGGCGTCGCAGATCCCGGTCGCGTCGGGATCTACGGCGGGTCCTACGGCGGTTACGCCACTCTCGCCGGACTGGCCTTCACCCCCGAACTCTACGCCTGCGGTGTCGATTACGTCGGCGTCGCCAATCTTCTCACGTTCATGGAGTCCATTCCGCCCTATTGGGAACAATACCGGAGCATGCTCTACGCCATGGTCGGCAATCCTGAAACGGAAGAGGATCTCCTCCGCGCCGCCTCTCCCGTCTTCCACGCCCACCGCATCCGCGCTCCGCTCTTCATCGCCCAGGGCGCCAACGATCCCCGCGTCGCCAAGGCCGAGTCCGATCAGATGGTGGAGGCTCTCCGCCAGCGAGGTATCGAGGTTCCCTACCTGGTCAAAGACAACGAAGGTCATGGTTTCCACAACGAAGAGAACCGCTTCGAATTCTACCGGGCCATGGAAGAATTCCTCGCCCGCCACCTCGGCGGCCGAGCCGAGGAAGCGCCCGCCGAACCCGCGTCCTCTCCACCCTAAGGGCTGATGACAGCCTGGCCCACAACCATCGCAGGCCTGCCCTCCCTCGTCGCCCAGCCTGGCCCTCACGGGGCCTCTCCATCACAACGCCCGTAGCCCATCACCCTAAAACTGGTAACCAAACCTCTCCACGTCCGCCGCATACCAACGCCCCACCAAACCGGCCGTTTCGTCGTCAAAATACTCACGGTGACTCCGCCGGTTCGAAGCCTTCACATGAGGCAAGATCGCCTCTCTGCCGATTCGCCGGCAGACCTCTCCAAAATCCTCTTCCAATCGCTCAAACCGGCCCACATAATCCACCATAAGGTTCCCTTGTCCGTCCGCTATCCAATCCACTTGAGGCATAAACATTCTCGGCTTGTCCAAGAACAGCGGATTGCGATCCCCAAACACCAACCCAATCCACTTGCGAAAGGTCACCTCCTGCGACCGCAATCCGGTCTGGTCCCGTTCTCTCCTATAATGAAACTGGGAAACCACCCGATCCCAGGGATTCCGCACGAAAGCGAAACTAAACTTGCTCTCCCACAAGCGGTTTCCCAGCGCTCGTCGCTGCTCCAGCGCTGTGACGTGCCCAAAGCGCAGATTCAACGCCTTCTCCACACTGCTCCCTCCGGTTTTGTTGATGTGCACAAACAAATACTGTCGCGCCCAACGATCCTCCAGGGTCCGGCAAAAGGCCCACAATGGACTCAGCAAATTCATCGCGACCGGAAACCTTCCAGATCCTTCGCTAGGGTTCAGCGTGACGCGAACTCAATTGCACCGGACGCCGCCGCGCGCCCCATGTTCCCGGGCAGTCCTCGAACCGGCCGGGAATCACCTGCTCGCATCGCCCGCATGCGCCCGCCGCAATGCCGAATCGCCCCAACCGGTAACCATCCCGCTCCACCAACAACTCCCCGCAGTTCGGACACCATGTGCTTTGCGCCTCCGGATCGCGGATGTTCCCACAGTAAACATAACGGATCCCCTTGGAAAGCGCGATCCTCCGCGCTCTCCGCAGCGTCGCAGGCGGTGTGGCTTCCCGGTCCAACATGCGGAAATCCGGATGAAACGCCGTGAAATGCCACGGCACATCCAAGCCCAACTCCCCAGCCACCCATTCCGCCGCCCGGTGCAACTCCGCGTCGCTGTCGTTCGCTCCGGGAATCAACAGGGTCGTGATCTCGAACCATACCTGCGTTTCCCGCCGCAAATACACCAGCGTATCCAACACGGGTTGCAGTTGCCCAAAGGCAATCCGATGATAGAATTCCTCGGTGAACGCCTTAAGGTCAATATTCGCCGCATCCATCTCCCGGAAAAAGTCCGCCCGCGCGTCGTCCGTAATATAACCGGCCGACACCGCCGCCGCCGCCACGCCGCGTTCGCGGCAAGCCCGCGCGATGTCGATGGCATACTCGGCAAAGACGACCGGATCGTTGTAGGTAAAAGCCACCGAACGGCAGCCTAACTCCTGCGCCGCCCGCGCGATCTCCTCCGGGCCGGCCCGGTCCATCAGCCGGTCCATCTCCCGCGCTTTGCTGATATCCCAGTTTTGACAAAACCGGCAGCCCAGATTGCAGCCCGCCGTGCCGAACGACAACACCGCTGTGCCGGGCAGATAGTGATTCAACGGTTTCTTTTCAATGGGATCGATGCAAAACCCGCTGCTCCGCCCGTAGGTGGTAAGTTGCATGCGATTGCCCACGTTCTGGCGCACAAAACAGAACCCCCGCTGTCCTTCCCCAAGCTTGCAATACCTCGGACACAACCGGCACTCGATCCGGCCGCCCGGAATGGTCCGCCACCAACGCCCCGGAAAATTTTCGGGCGCGGCTTCGACTATTTCCGTGGCGACCATCTCCACTATCTTATTACCCTACACCGGTTCCCCTATTTTCACGACCGAAAAGCGGAACAAGTCCACCGGCTCGCCAGCCCGCACGCCGGCCTTTCGTCGCACTGCAGCCAATTGCGCCGCAGCCGTTTCCAACCCTGCAATCCCCGGCAACAACACCGATCGCCGGTCTCCCGCAGCCTTCAAGGCGAGGCCGAAACGGCGCGGATCCAAACTCTCCAGCCCGCTCACTGCTTCCATCTCTCCCAATACGCTGACCTCAAATCGAATGCCCTCGAGTTCCGCGGCAAGCAGAGGAGGGAACCGCGGATCCTCGAAAGCCGCCATCAACGCGCTCCGGCACACTTCTTCGACCAGAGTTTCGCAAGCTGGTTCCAGACTCCCCACACATCCCCGCAGTTCGCCTTCCGCCGTCCACAATGTCACAAACACGCCGCCGTTTCGCACACCCGGTTCGCCTGCCTGTCCTCTGTCGACGGCGCCTTCTCCCGCCCACTTCAATCCCAGCCGCTCCGCCACGGCTCGCCGGCCGGATTCCAAAAGCACCGCAGCCCAATCGCCGGATTCTGCTTCCTCCGCATCTTCCCAATGGCCCAGATCTGCAGGGCGCGTCTCCACTTCCTCCGCATTCCTTTCCTGGTCATCCCGGTGCAGCAAAGCCACCGCATACCCAACTCCAAAAGGGCCCTCATAAGACAGCAGAACGCGACCGTTGGAAGCAAAATTGCAAGCGCCCGCCGCCGCCAGAGTCGATTCCACCACGTCTTCACCCGCCTGCTCGACCATCCCGGCGTCCATCTGCGCAATGTCCCGGTAACGCCCCTCTTCGATCAGACGCACAAAGGCCCGGTCAAAGCGCGCACCCGCCGGGTCAAACCCACCCGGAGCACCGGGCGTGAGCCGGTGGCTCATGTCTCCGCTGGCCAGCACCGCCAACCGCCCTCCCCACAGGCCGCCCGCGGCCCGAAGCGCAGCCCCAAGATCGCCCCAACTCTCGCCCTCCGCCGTCCCCAAGCCCACCACTACGGTCTCCCCGCCCCAACCCGCTTCCACCAGAAACCAGAGGGGAACCACCGCTCCATGGTCCAGTTCGCCGCCGGTGATTTCCCACCACAGCAAGCCTCCCGGACGCGACTGCTCCCGGAGCGCAGCCGCCAATCCCGTTGCCCTCGGAAGGTCGACGCCGGCCTGCGGAGCCCCAAACCGCCCCAAGGCGCCCCTCAGACGTTCCCCGCCCCAAATCCCCAGCGCTCCAGCCCGCCTCGGTGAGTGAGGCGACACCACTGCCACCACGTCTGGATTCCACTTCGCCACCGCCCCCGCCAGGCGCCGCATCGCCTGCACCGTCGAAGCCGCCTCCGCCTCCCGCCCACGGCCTACGCTGGGAACCACAACCGGCGGATGCGGCATCAAACAGGCCAGCCGGCTTCCTGACATGCTGGTCTTAGCAGCCCGCGAAGAACGCTCGGAGCCGCCCCATCAATAGCTGCGCCTTAAACATGCCCACGATCATGCCCGGCCCCCTGGCGCCCGCGCTCCCGATAAACGAATAGACCCGATAGCGCCGCCAGCAGGAGTCCAAAGGCCACAAATAGGGCGTTGAAGGGCGGATGAAAGCCACCAACCACGATCAGCAGCCCCAAAACCCCGCTCATGATCCACCCATAACGGTTCGTCTTCTCCGGTCCCAGATCCAAGCAGCCGACCATGGTAAAGCCCAATACGAAAACGGCGACCCCCGCAATCAGCACAAAGGGCGCTCCCCCAGCCGCCAACAGGCATCCCCTTGTCAACCAGATCGCCATGCCCGCCAGCACCACCGTCGTCAGCGCAAGATTCTTCATCCCCACATCCTAGCCCGGTCCACTCCGCTTTCCAGCAGCAATCTCCAATCCCTTAACCCACTTTCCTCATACTCCTTCTGCTGTGGCGCGCTGGTTCTGCTGTGGCGCGCTGCGCCCCCATCCTGACTTCGCTCCGCTTGCCCGGGCTTTGAACAGGGCGCTCAAAGCCCCATCACCCGCTCCAGGATGCGCTCCTTCCATTCGCTCAACGCCGCCTCGTCCGGTTCTTGATGATTCACCATCAACACCAAGACCAACTCGCCCCGCGTCCGTGTCTCGACGTATCCAGCGTAGCCTCGCACCCGCGACATGGCCCCGCCTTTCCAGCGCACCCGTCCTTCCCGGTGCGCCGGCAGCGATGCATAAAACACTTCGCCATACGGTCCCCGGCGCACCTCCCGTAACAGGCGGGCCAAATCCAGCGGCCGGATCACATCCGCCCTCGCCAGCCCGCTCCCGTCCTCCATCCGAAGCCCCTCGAACTGCAGCCCCCGGCTCGCCCAATGCCTCTCGATGGCCTCGACCCCACGTTCCACACCCGCCCGCCGGGCTAGGAGCCGGTAACAACATTCCGCTTCCACATTATCGCTCACGAAATGGAGATGACGCACAATCTCCTCCAGAGGAACCGACTCGTGTATCCGCAGGTCCACGGCGCCGGCCGGAAACTCGGAGGGGCTTTCTCCCCGTTCCCGCAATTCCCGGTCCGTCAGCGCTTCTCCTCCCACCTCGACTCCCGCGTCCGACAAGGCCGCGCGCATCACGCTGGCCGCCTGCCGCGGAGGATCCGGCGTCGCCCCCGAAATGCCAAACTCCGCCGCCCCTGCCGGGACCGTGCCTGAAAACCGCACTTCCGTCCCGTAAGCGCTGGCAAACGCGCTGCCTCTATCGCCCGAACCCTCCGGACCGGTCCTCATCCCGTTGATCAGCCTCACGCCGTAGGGCTCCGGCTCGACCCGCAACAACTCCGCCGCGTCGCCCGCTGACGTTCCAGGCCGGAAAACGGCCCTGTAACGGTTGTGATCCACGTTCAATCCAGCCGCCCCCGCCCCGTAGTAGTTGCCCACGTCTCCCCAGTTCCACGCCCCCGACAAAATCTCCTCCGGAAAAAATCGCGCGTCGCCGATCACGTCGCCCCTCACCTCTTTCAATCCCTCCGCCGCCAATTCCGTCGCCCACTCCCGCAGAACGCCGCTCTGCAACGCGGGATCGCCTCCACCCGTCACATAAAGATCCCCCTCCAGCACGCCGTCCGCATCCCAGCGCCCAGCCGCACGCAGCCGGGTAACAAACCGGAACTCAGGCCCCAACACCTCCAATGCCGTCGCCGTCGTCACCACTTTCAAAGTCGACGCCGGTATCATCGCCCGGTCGGCCCGCAGCTCCGTCAGGGGCTCG
>DATKCT010000163.1:0-10778 GCA_035513055.1 Verrucomicrobiales bacterium
CAACCCGAGCGCAAACTCGATCAGATTGCTCAAGCCGTCGCCATCCGGATCGGCGTGGTCGCCCGAGACCGCCGGATCGTCAATCTCTTCTGCGGTAAAATGCCTGGCCAGCCAGTCTTCCCATGTCTCCATCACCACAAATTCAGCGGAGTCTTCGCCAGCGGCCGTGGTCGCCGCGAGACGGTAGAGACCCGGCAGCGAAAAGCTGACCGCGGTCTCAGCCGCGGCCGGATCGGCAAACATGACCGTTCCAGGCCCGCTCCGCACCGTCCACAACACGTCTGCCTCAGCCAGATCCGGCAAGCCCTCATCCAAGATCTTCACCGACACGACTGTCCTTTCGCCGGGCCGCACGAGTCCTCCTTCGACCTTCATACTCACGACCGGCATCCCCGGAGATCCCCCCAATGCGGCGCTGGCTCTCCAGCCTTCCTTCCTGTTCCAGTCCGCAGCGGACCCGTAGGGCCATTGGGCTTCAAGCGAAAAACCCCGGCCATCGGCGGCGGGATACCAGCCGTCGTCATAACGGAACCGAAGAATCGCCAAATCCCATGGCCTGGGCAGCAGCAACGACAGTGCCTCTCCTCCATTGGACAGTCTGCCTTGATAGGGTCCTAGCACGGGTATTGTTTCCCCGTAACGCGCGGCGAAAGCGCCGGGGTTCACGGCGACCACAACGCGCGCTCCCGGAGTCAACTCTTGCGGACCGAACGTATAGCCGATCCCTTCGCCGAACCGGATCCCCTCGAGGTTCATCACGGATTCGCCGATGTTACGCAACTCGACGAACTCCGTATCGCCGTCGTCGTCGGCCGGATGAAAATGGATCTCCGTAATCCGGAGCCCTTCAAAGAAGGGTCGCAGAAACTCGACGGCAGGGATCTCCTCGACCTGCTCCAGAGCGGCCCCCAAGACGAGGCCGGCATTCACCGGATTGTCCTGATGCACTTCAACAGCCAGCAGGTTTTCGCCCCCGGTAAGGTGGATGCTTGGCAGGATCACCGCCTCCTCGACTACCGGACCCGTGTGACTCTCCGCCGCTGTGGCGAAATTCACCTCCCCTTCCGGAAGCCTAACCCGGTAAATCTCTTCCCCGTTCAAATAAAACACCGCCCCGTCGTCCACCAAGCAACGCAGCCTTAGGAAACCCGGTCCAGGTTCACCGTCAACGGCGAAGCGAACCCGGAAATAGGTCGTGGCGCGGCCTTCAGAGGTGAGCGTCGTCCCCGCGCTCTGCGCAATATCCGGATCACCGCGGACAATCACGCCGGCGCCTTCCGCCCAGCCAAGGTCGTCGTAATCCGGAAGCCGCCAGTCAGCGCCCAAATCCGCGCCGCTGTCCTCGATCCGCCAAGAGGCGTCCCAATCCAGCAATGACGCCGGAACCACGACCGGAGGGAGGAGGTTTGCTCGACCAGGGGTCGGCAACGGCTGCTCCGTGAAATGAGCGTCGTCCGGCTCCGTGCGCCCCTCTGGAACGTCCGGACGACTGGCATAATAAAAGGCCTGATCAATGACACCGCCTTCGGAGTCCGCCAAACCGGCCCAACCCTGTTCCGCCGCCAGCGCAAAACCAAGTCCATTGGGCCGGTCTCGATCGTCGCCCTCAAATACCGCATAACTCTTCGGCCCAATAAAACTCAAGGGAGGTATGCTCCGTTTTCTCGGATCGTCCGCCGGCCGGTCGGTCAAATGGAGTCCGCCGAGGGCCACGGGAAGATTGAGCGGGTTGTAGAGTTCCACGTAATCGTTGCTTGCCAATAGGCTCACGGCCGCCAGCCACTCATTGATGCGCAAAGCGTCCGGCGAACCCAATCGAACGGAAGAGTTCGCCGAGCCCGGACTCGGACGTCCGAGGACCCAATCACCCGCCGGGTTTCTCCCAATCGAGTATCCCTCCGCTTGCAGTCCGTAGGCCAAATGATCCGCCTCCCTGCCCTCCGGGTCGAACAAGATCACAGTTTCGCCCTCCGCGGCAAACTGAAAACCGAGCCGCAACTCCTGGCCCTCCGGTTCGCCGCCAGCCCGAATCAGCAGAAGCTCCCCCGGACCCAAAGTCACTGCCTCCAAAATCACATAACGACGAGGATCGCCCGGGTCATCGGAGATCGCCCACCCGCCCAGCGCCAACTCGCCGCCTCCGTGGTTCACCAACTCCAAGAAATCCTCTCCATCCCCACCGGAAGCGTAAAGTTCGTTGAACCGGAGCAGGACCGCTCCAGAATCTACCGTCCAATTTCGCGATGCGTAAGCGGCATCCTCGGACTGCCAGAGTCCAGCCGAATTCTTGCCGATGGCGCGGACGCGGTGCTCCCCGTCGCTAAGGTCCTGCAAGACAATGGGGCTCGCGATGGGGATCTCCTCGCTGAAGGAATCGTCATCCAGAGCATAACGGTAGGAGACGATGCCGGGCCCACCCACGGTGAGAACGGCGTTGGTCGTCCCGGTCAGCGGCGGTGGTTCTCCCGCAATCCGAACGCCGCCAGGCGTGTGGGCGCCCATGTCCATCCCGAAAGGTCCGGAGCCCACTGATGGAGATTCCGGGTGAAGTCGCAAATCGCCGTTTGCAGCATCGAGAAAAAGCGGGTCGGCATCGATGTTGCCGATTCCACGGGAATGCCATTCGGCAGGCAAGTTCGACTGATCCACCTCCAAGGAAACCTCCTCGATCGTATTCTGAAAGGTCACCGGATTGTCGCGGAAGATGCTGCCCCGAATGACGGCGCCCTTCCCGTACTCCGCTCCCCGCTCGGGCTCGCCAAAGTTGATGGCCGCCTCTCCCGACCGAACCACGGTGTTGTTCTCAAACACGGCCGTGCTGCCGATCTTCAACAGAAGCGCGTGGTCGCAGCCGATAAATTGATTGCGCACCACGGTCAAATCCGAACCGATTCCGCCGCGACCTCCGGTCGAGATGCCGTTGGATGTGCTCGTGGATAGGTTGCTCTTCCGAATGTCGAGAAAGGTGTTGCCCTCGATGTGGGCGTCGGTGGCGTCGAGGTCCAGAGCTTCATCCGACCCACCCAGAAAAGTGTTGTTATACATCTGCAAAATGGGCCCGGGCCGCTTGCCTCCCTTCCAATCGATGATGTCATTGTATCCACTCGTGCCGCCGAAGGTATTCCCATCGAAGATGAGATATTGATCGCCGGCGAGCCCCGCGCCGATAACCGTCTGTTTGGCGTCCAGTTCTGGAAAGACGCTGTTGCGAACCACGAGTTGGGGACGCGTTAGAAAAAGGACTGTCGCCGGAGTGTCGTGGAAGGAAAGCTCCTCGAACCGGGCCTCGCATTCAACCAGGTAAATGTTGTCGTGGCCCGTAGACCCAGCGAAACCCACGTCGACGTGCCTGAGCACATTGCCGCCGGATCCGGATCGAAAATTGATGCGGTTCCACAGCGAGTCGTCCTCGGAAGGGGTTCGCGTTAGTTGAATTCTGGCCAACTCGTTTCCCTCGGCCAAAAGGCGGCCGGTGACGACCAAGCTGCGATCCGGGTCGACGTAAATGGTCGTTCCGGGCATGATCCTGAGCGTCCCCCCCGCCGTCACCGTGACGCTGTCCACGATTTGGTAGGGCCCCTCTTCCGCATGCAAGGTCAAAGCGCCGCGGATCTGAGCGGGCAAGACAGCGCGATGGCCGGTCTCCCGGCGGATAAAGAGCTGCGAGCGATTCACTTCGTGTCCGTCCAAGCCGAAGGCCTGTACCAGAATGCGATTCTCGCCGGGATACAGATGGACGCTTTCGTGCGCCCACTCTCCGGTGATAGGCGCGTAGGCGGCTTCGCTTCCGTTGACGAGGATGCGCAAGGTTGAAGCGACGTCCGCGCTCCCTCGCAGCGTCGCAGTGGACTCCGCCGTTTCCTGAAGTCCGTTGACCACCGGCAAGTCCGAATCCGCCGTAAAGGTCTGTGGAAGAATCGACAGCACATGGTCCCGGCGGACTCGCAGAAACGCCTTCATCTTTTCAATCACCTTCGCGGGGATTGTCGAGCCGCTCATTCGATCGAGTTCGCGGTCAAAAGCCGCCGGCTCGAACACAGTCTCGGCCAGCTCACGGATGAAAGCGTAGTAGCGCGGAACCAGAGCGGGGTGCTCGAGGAAGCGTTGCACCTGCGGATGTGCCGAGCCTTCGAACAAGCTAACGCCCGGTGAACTCACGAGGACGGAATCGAGGTCCTTGGGCAGGAGGCGAAACCGGGTGTCGACCACCCCGCGGTACAAAGCAAAGTCTCCAGCGCCTCCCCGGGTTATGGCCGACTCGCGATTCACCAAAAAGGCATTGACGGCGAAAAACCGCAGGCATTGATCCACATCGGCGACCTGAGCGAACTCCGCCAGAAAGGTTTCGCCGGGAGCGTTGACCAGAACGTCTCCCAGCCGTTGCAAGTCGCTGTAATCTCCCTCCGCCGAGTTGGTTTGCTTCTCGTAGAAGTTCGGGTAGCTCCTCAACTCGTTGCGGTAGGTAAGGCCCCTCCAAATCACCGAGTAGAGATTGCCTTGGGCGTCCCTGGGGAAGTGATTCTGGGTGTAACTGGAGTCGAAAGCCTCGATTTGAGCGTAGTGACCATAGCTCGGGTCGTCGGGAATCGAAAGGTCGGTTCCATTCACTCGAAGGCGAACCGGAAGCGCATCATTGGCCGGAAGACCGGCAAGTTGATAGAACTTGTTGCCGATGATGGCGCGGTAGCCGTCTCGCCCCTTCATGGCCACCGCCGTCAGCCCGTTCCACGGTTCATCAGACCGGAAGTTCACACGGTAACTGTTGGGTTGCTTGAATCGGCTCGTGAGTCCCTGGTTCCGGACCCCGGTATTGTAGCGACATTCCAAGCGGCCCCCGATGCTGGAGACGAAAGTGGCGTTCATCTGAGCGTTGCTCTTCGCCTCCGAAGTGACCCGTCCGATCGTCTCCAGTTCAGCACGTTCCACCTCGGTCATGATCAGCAGGTAGAGCGGCGTCTTCGCCGCAGCCGCCTCGGAAACGAATCCGTCGTAAACCTGCAACAGGAACTCCGGCTTGGGAGATCCCTCCGGGACTTCCGAGACCGGGTACCGGCGGACGAGCCCACCCGGGAGCCGGGCTTCGATGAAGAACTCGACGATGCTCCGGTCCGGTTGCGGGGGGATCAGCCCACCGAACCGGTCGTCGCCGGGTTCTCCGTCGCCATGTTCCCCGTCGTCGAACATCGATTCCCGGCGATAGTCCGTCTCTCCATCAATCCGCCAAAACAGGGATGCCGACAGGCTTGAAGACGCGGGCGCCAGAATCCTGGCCGTGACGGTGATAGAATCATGTGAGGATGGGACCACCGGAGAATGGGCCGCTCCCGTGATCAAGGGGGGCACAGTCTCCGCGTAAGCTTCGTTGCGCCGGCCCGGAGTTCCCCCGTCGCTCGCGCTCGGCCGCCACGCGAGCCCCAAGGCATTGTCGAGATTCGGATGCGTCAATTCGAGGCTCTTTCTTCCTCCGTCGTGCGGCGCCGACCAGACCCAACCGCGATGATTCAAATCCAACGGTCCAGGCACGCGCACGGCCCAATCCCCCTCGTCGGCAAACCCCACCTCGTCGACGACGGTATTTTCCGCATCCCGCAGGCGAATCGTTTCGCCGCTGTTGCGCAATCGTCCCTCCCACCCGCCCACGACGCCGGCTACGTTGGGATTGGCGGACGCAAAGGCGGCCGGATCGGCGGCGACCACGAGATAGTCTCCCGCTCCGATCACAGCCGCGCCAAAGGTGTAATCCACGCCGCCGGTCAAGCGCCAACCTGCGAGATTCACCGGCTGGCGCTCCGCATTGTGCAACTCGATAAACTCCAAGGCCGGGTTCTCGAACGGGCCGAGGCGCCCGATGACATCGGTGCGCGGGTAGGAATAGATCTCGTTGATCACCACCTCAGCCCGAAACAACCCGGGCGTGAGCAGGAAAACGGCAACCATGACAGGACGGCAGGCGGATGCGCTGCAGCGAGTAAAATCCTTCATCATAACAGCAGTCAACATTCTGTTGTGAGGTTGGGCGTCTCGTGAATCTTCGCTGCCCGCACTCCGCGGAAGTCGCCGCCCCATCGGAGAACGGCGGGGGTCAACCGTTCGCGGCAAGGTGGAGTCTGAAGCCGGATTCCCCGGTGTCAACGTTCGTTCCCTGTGAAGTCCTGCAAGGCCCCTCGATGGACACTCCAGAGGTTTGAGGCTCTCCTCGTCGCCCGTCCCGTGACAAAGAGTTTGACGATTCCGTGGCTTGACTTTAGCCTGCGATTTCGCGGCGAGACCCAGAATCTCGCTGCGATTTTGGTTCAGGAAGATCGAACGAGAAATGGTTGGCAACGCCGGAATCTGTGGCCGGATTAGGTCAAGGCCGGAAATCCGCCCGGCTCTCCTCGCCATTGCCGGAGCGCTCTGGACCGCTATCCCCACACCCGCTTCGGTCCGCATCTCGGAGCTGACTGCGGCGACCTCGGAGCGCGCGCTACGCCATTCCCAAACGGCTCCGCCAACCCTCGGCAACCTGCCGCGCTGGCAGGACGACGCCTATGACGACGCCCATTGGGACGAAGGCCCTGGGCCGTTCGGAGCCGGTTACCCCAGTTTGGGCACGGTCTTGGCGGCGCGCCATGGCGACAATCCGGCCGGTTTGTATCTCCGCATACACATCGAGGCGGAGCCCGCTCTCGCGGCCAGCCAAGAATCTCTCGAACTCCGGATCGACTACGACACTGGCTTTGTCCTTTGGATCAACGGTCAGGAGGTCATTCGCAAAAACCTCGGACCACCGGGAATGTTCGTTTACCGCGGTCAACCCGCCTTCAATACGCATCCCGCCGGCCAATTTGAAGCCTATCCGCTGGGCCCAGCCAAAGATTGGCTTCGAGAAGGAGAGAACCTCATCTGCCTCCAGGCGCAGACCTCGGAAACTGGCGCCAAACTCAAGATGGCCGTCGAACTCACCGTCACCGGCGACGAGGAAACCGTCCTCATCCGGCCGGAGGATGTCTTCCGCTTCTTTCAACGTCCCGTCGAACCCGCCGGAGGCCTCTTCGAGCCCTCGGCGGAAAGACCGTCCTTCTCCGACTGGATAGAAGTGCACAACGGCGGGCCCGAGATCGTGGATCTGTCAGACTGGCGATTGAGCGACCGCTCTGATGACCTCCAGGCTTTCGTCTTTCCACCCAATTCGCTGATCGCACCCAACGAGGTCATCATCGTCCTCGCTTCCGGGGCAGACGCCGGCGGCGGATCTTCGGCGCAGGCGCCCTTCGCGCTCAGTGCCGATGGCGAAACGGTGATACTTACAAACCGCGACGGCGAGATCGTGGATAGCGTCACCTATCCGCCCCAGGATTTCTTTCACAGTTATGGACGAGCCGGGAGCGTCGGCGATTGGGTGTATTTTCGCGAGGCAAGTCCCGGACGCCCCAATCCGGCCGAGGGTCTGACGGGCTGGGCCGGCCGGCCTGAGGCCAACTTGCCCGGCGGATTTCATGACGGTCCCGTGGTGGTCGAGCTGACCACGGCGACGCCAGAAGCCCACATCCGCTATACCTTGAATGGCTCTGAACCTGAAGAAACCACGGGAACGCTCTACAGCGAACCGCTGGTCATCGAGGCCGGGATGTCCCTGGCCTTGCGCGCGCGCGCCTTTCGGGAAGGATGGATACCGTCTCCAGTGTTCACCGTCACCTACCTAGTGGGACAACCGGAGGCCATTCGCTCGTTGCCGGCGGTCTGTCTCACGGGAGATCGCGAGAGGACGCTGTTCAAGCCCCAGGGGGTAACGGCCCTTGTCCCGCAACATACACGACCAGCGAGATGGGTTCCGATGGGCCCTGACGACTACAACATTCCGATCATGCGCGGGCGGTCCTTCGAGAAGCCGGCATCCTTGGAACTGCGCTACCCCGATGGCCGGGACGGAGCACAACGCGACGTGGGCCTGCGAATTGCCGGCAGCGGTTGGTCTCGTCCACACTATGTTCTAATCGGCATCGATGGACCCGGTCCATGGTCCGGCCTGCACTACAACAAGCCTTCATTTAGCATCTTCCTCCGCGCAGACCACGGCTGGAACCGGTGGGGAACGGACTTTTTCGGAACGGGGAACACATTCCACAATGAAATTCGGCTGCGGGCGGGGAACAATGATTACTCCAATCCATTCGTGCGAGATGAACTGGCGCGCCGGTTGTTCGGGGCCATGGGGCAGGTCAGCAGCAGAGGCATTCTCTCAACCCTCTTTGTGAACGGAGAGTTCAAGGGATATTACAACCCGACGGAAATCCTCAATGAGACGTTCTTTCAGAACGCCTACGATTCCGAAGAGCTGTGGGATATTATCAAACTGACCGGCGCTGACGAAGGTGACCTGGAGCGTTGGACGGCGTTCTATTCATCGATTCGGAGCGCCGATCTGACGAATCTGGAAGCGTATCATCAAACCACCTCCGATCTCGACGTGACGAATTTCGCCGACTACCTTATCCTTAACGCCTATGCGGTAGTGAGGGATTGGCCCACAAACAATTTCGTCCTCGCCCGCGAACGTTCAGCGACCGGCAAGTGGCGCTACTGTGTCTGGGATGCCGAGTCGTCCTTCGGTGAGAACCCAACGTCGGGAGTCGATTTCGACCTCTTCCCCGGTGTGATCCGCCGTGAGGATCGCCTGAACCGCTTATCGCCACAGTATGGAATTCCCAACCTTTACACGCTGTTGTCAGCCAGCCCCGAATTTAGGCTGACATTCGCCGACCGCCTGCAGAAGCACCTCTTCAACGGAGGCGCGCTGACCGCCGGGCGCGTTGTTAGAGAAGCTTCTCTACTGATCGATGAGATGTCGCCCATCATGCGCTATGTGCGCAATCGAGGGGTTGCAGATCCGTTTACGCCCTGGGCGGAAGCCCGAACCCCGTTTCTTCTGCGGCATTGTGCGGCGGAAGGGCTCTGGCCAGCGCTGCGGGCGCCGGGTTTCAGCCGGGATCCGGGCGAAGCGGCGCCGGGCGAGCATCTCGATCTGACGACCGAGGATTCCGCCGCGGAGATTTATTACACCATCGACGGGACGGATCCGCGGGCGCTAGGCGGCGCCGTGGCCGGACTGCTCTACGAGGGTGTCATCACTCTGACCGAACCCGTGACCGTGCGGGCCCGGGCTTTCAGGGATTCTGAGTGGAGTCCGTTGCGTGAAGGATTGTTCTGGATCGCTTTGCCGCGGACCGGTTTGACAGGGCCAAGCGACCCTTGGCGCTATCAGATTGGCGTAGAAGGATCCGGCGCCGCATGGACCGGGCCCGGCTTCGAAGACTCGGACTGGGCCGAAGGCGACGGGATCTTCACGGCGAACCTCCCGCCGGTTTCGACCGCCGGGTGGTTGAGCGGCACGGAGTTACACTCAGCCGTAGCCGAACCTGTGTATTTTCGGCGGGAGTTCGAACACGGGGGCTCCGAGGATCCGCTGCGACAGCTCGAGATGCGGTGTGTGGTCGCCGGCGGCGCGATCTTCTATCTGAACGGCGAAGAGTTCTTCCGGCTCCGGATGCCGGCCGGCCCGGTCGATCCGGAGACGCCGGCGACAGCAGGAGGCGCCGCGCCCTCGGTTGAAGGACCGTTTGCAGCCATGCCGGACTCACTCCGGTCCGGCCGCAATGTGCTGGCCGTCGAGGTCCACCCGGCCGCCGAAGCGCCTGGCGTTCTGGCGTTCGGGCTAGAGTTGACGCTGGCGCCGCCTCCGGTGGTGATCACCGAGATTATGTATCATCCCCGCGACGAGAATGAACCAGGCGACGGAGAACAACGGGAGTTCCTCGAACTGCAGAACCGGGGCGTGGTCACGGCTGATCTGTCTGGATGGACCTTCTCCGACGGAATCACGTTTACCTTCCCGGAAGGGACTTTGCTGGAACCGGGCGGCGTTCTGGTTCTCGTGCGGAATCCGGAAGGATTCGAACGCGCCTACCCAAATGCCGGCTGGGCGGGCGTCTACCTTGGAGCGCTCAACAACGCCGGAGAACGCCTGGCCTTGTCGGATGCCTACGGAAACGAGATTGTTGTGGTAGAATACGATGACGGAGGCGAGTGGCCCAGGGCCTCGACGGACGGAGGCGGATGGTCGTTGGTTTACTGGAAGGGACCCGGCCTAGACCCGGGAGGAGCGGCATGGTGGACGCCCAGCGCCACGGTGGGCGGCAGCCCAGGTTGGATTGAACCCGTCGCTGGCGCCCATACCGGCCCTCATTGGCTGCGCCTCCACGGGTTGGACGACTGGGCCAGCGACGCCGGCTCTGGCGGAATCAGCCAACTGCTCGCGTACGCCTTCGCGCTGGATCCGCACCGCAGCGATCACTCCGTCGCGGTCACGCTCTCCACCATAGAGCCGGCCGAAGGACGCGAGATCGTCCTTTCCACATCCTGGAACCTCGTCGCAGAAGACCTCATCTTCACTGTGGAAACAAGCCTCGATCTGAGTGAGTGGACGGCCGTTGAAGACGACGCGGTTCGCGATGTGACCGAGTCGGACGGCAGCGCAAGCTACTGGAGACGCTTCACCGTGCCCAATCCTGAGCCGGAAGCGTTTTACCGGCTCCGGGTTTCTCTCGGTGTCCGGCGTTATGGCATTACCCGTTCGGCGGACACTCCTGATCGCCATGGAGCCGCAAGCATTCCCGATCAGGAGTGCCCGCGTCAGGAGTTTTTACATTTGCGACTGGACGTGACCCCAAACTTCAATCGAAGGCGCTAGCAGAGCCTCGGGAGAAGCCGGAGGCTTCCCAGCTTGTAGCCGGTGGTGA
>DATKCT010000164.1:0-22977 GCA_035513055.1 Verrucomicrobiales bacterium
CATTCTCTTTCTCATTGGATTCCGCAACAAGTTGGCGGTGTTGCTGCAGTGGGCTTGGGCCTACGTGGTGGACAAGCCGGGCGCCCGGGTGATCACCGGTCAAACTGAACGGGTCTAACCGTAGCGGAACCGGGCAGCGCGGACCGGTGGGAGGCGCGCCTTACCGTCGACGGACGGTGCGGTAATAACCCTCGGCGCGGCCGAGCCTTTCGGGGTCGTCGTCCTCAAAACTCACCGGCGCGCCTGTTCCGTCGACCGGCGCGGCGGAAATGTTGATCCAGGCGCCGGTTTCCATGGAGGAGGAATATTCCACGTCATAACTGGCCCCTGCGACGGTCGTCCAAGTGAGGCGAATGCTGTTGCCGGCGCGCTCGATGCCGGTAATGACGGGCGGCGCCGGGTCCACGGGGCCGGTTTGTCCGAGCACGACGGCGACTCCATTTTGGCGCACGGCCTCGATGTCTTCCGAGGTCAGAGCATAGCCCTTCCACACGGCGATATCGTCGAACCAACCCAGCGTGTAGCGGTTGGAGTGGTTGCCGATCACCAGCGGATCGTCGTTGACTCCCATGGCCCAATCTCCGAGTCCCGTGCCGGTAATGCTGTGGTTGGTGACCTGGCCGTCGACATAGAGGCGGATTTCACCGGCGGCGGAATCGCGCACGACGGCGAAGTGATGCCAGGCGTTGTCGCCGTGGCTGATGCCCGAGTCGGAATCGATGCGAGACCTGGGATCGGCGTCCTCGCCTTCGCGGGAATCCAGGGCAAAAGAGTCGAGACGGGTCTGGAGTTGCCAATAGCCAGTGGGAGACCGGCTTTCGTCGTGGTAGCCTTTGGTGATGAGGCCCTGATCATTCTCGACCCCGTCGCGGCGGTACCAGAGGGAGGCCGTCCAGGACTCGCCGGCGGCGAACCGGAAATCCGCGCTGCCGGGGACCTCGATCGCGGAGCCGGCTTCGCCGTCGAGGAAGATTGCGCCTCCGAAGACGCCCTCTCCGGGATTCCATGTCGCTCCACCGGATACGGCGCCGTCGTGTCCATTGCCGCTGCCGTCTCCGGCGACAGAGCCGGAGGATTCATTGAGGGGCCACCAAGCGACGAGGTTGTCCTTGATGGGTTCGCCTCCGTCGCTGCCCACGAGTCCCGTCAGGGAGTTGGCGGCGAGCAGATCCACCTCACCGGGATCCAGAACGTATCCGGACCAGACCGCGGTTTCTCCGATGCGCCCTTGCCAATGAGCTTTGGCTCCGTTCCCGAGGCGGAAGAACTCCATATTGGCCAGGGGCCCCGAGGTCTGGACTGGGTCGGTGGCCGCGTTGGGGACTCCGTCGACGTAGAGGATGAACTCGCCGGAATCCCCGTCATACGTGATGGCGATATGCTGCCAGCCGGCGGTTTGGATGCCGTCGCTGAACTCGCCCTGCTCTTCGCCTCCGGACTGCTCCGTTTGGATGCCCAGTTTGATGGTGTTGACCGCGCCGGCGGTGGCTCCGGCGGCGTCATAACGAATGTTCCAAAGATCGGCGTCGCCATTGGCCAGGGCTTCCCAGAATCCCCGGTCGACACCGGCGCTGTCCGGCTTGATCCAAAAAGACATCGAGAATCGGGTCACTCCGTTGAAGACGAGGTCGCCCATGTTGACTTCGTCATCCGTGCCGTCGAAAAGGACTGATCCCCCTTCGGGGAAAGGGCCGTCGGGATCGAAGGACGCGCCGTTGTCGAGGCTTCCGGTCCGGCCTCCGAACAAGGCTTCGGCGGTCTCACCGGCTCCCTCGTGGAATAGCCAGGCGTGATCAGGCAGGGTGATGCGCGGGCCTCCGCCGCCGGGCGACGCGGCATCGAGGGGATCGTAGCCTTGAGCCACTTCGAAGCCGTCTGTCAGCCCATCGGAATCGGTGTCGCGATTGGTGGGATCGGTCCCGAGTTCGTTGACCTCCCTCCCGTCGTCGAGGCCGTCCCCGTCCGTGTCGGCGACGGTGGGATCGGTGGGTGGGATTCGGTTGAGTTCCTCGCTATCGGACAAGCCGTCGCCGTCCGTATCGGGATTGTTAGGATGAGTTCCGGCGGCGAATTCCTCGGCGTCGGTTAGACCGTCGCCATCGTTATCGGCCTCGGCGTCGAGGGGGTCGGAGCCGAAATCCAGCTCTTCCTTGTCGGAGAATCCGTCGCCGTCCGTATCGGCGAGCAGAGGATCAGTCATGTGGATGTTCACCTCATCGCCGTCGGTGAGCCCGTCCTTGTCGGTGTCGGGATCGAGAGGGTTGGTGCCGAGGCTGGCCTCTTCGGCGTCGGTGAGCCCGTCGCCGTCGCTATCGACGGGGCCCTGGGCTTGCAGGACGGATCCCGGGTTCTCGAAGAGAAAGGCTGCGTCGGCGGCGCTGATGGCGCGGGTGTAGATCTGGACGTCGTCGACGACGCCGTCGAAGGCGAGAGCGCCCTTGTAGGCGCCTACGTAGAAGTAGCCGGCGAGATTGTCTGTGAAGGAGGCCGGATCGTCTTGGGCGGCGACCTCGGAACCGTCGACGTAGATGGTTGCGAGGCGCGCTCCTTCCGTGTTGTCGAATACGAGCGCGATGTGATGGGCCGCGCCCGCCGAGACAGGAGTCGCGTTGGTGGCGAACTGCGGCTCGGTTCCCAACCACCACTCCAATTCTCCGGCATTGAGGATCAGCGCAAAATTAGGGCCGCTGTCGTCGTCGCCTTTCGAGAAGAGCACGCTGAGGTCAAGATCAACGGGTCTCGCCCAGAGGGACACGGCAAAGCTGTTGAAGAGGTCGAATGCCGTGGCGGGCGACTTGAGGTGGGCTCCGCCGCTCAAGGCGACAGCCGTGCCCGCAGCGAGCCCCGGCTGGCCGAGTTGCGCTCCCGCGTACTCTCCATGCCGGTTGAATCCGGTGACGTCGAGCATGGCCGCTCCCTCGCTTTCATCGAGGGGATAATGCGCGCCCGGTCCGGACAGATTGAGGACACTGGCGGAGAGTTGGATCTCGAAGCCGGCTTCATCGGGATCGGGATCGTTGGTGAGGAGAGTGAGGGTTGCCAGAAAGGCTCCGGTGTTTCCACCATGATCGAAGGTCAGGGCAATCTCGCCGCTGCCGCCGGGCGGGATGGCTCCGGGCAGGCTGTCGACGGAGAAACGGCTGGCGAAGGGTCCGCTGAGAGTGGCGCTGCTGATTTCGAGGTGTTGGGTGTCGCCGGTGTTGCGGACCGTGATGGCCGATGAGTGCTGCTGCGGGACGCTGGGTAACTGGCCGAAATCCTTGGTTCGGGACACGCTGATATTGGGATCGGAGGGAGAAGTGGGCAGGTGAATCCCTTGGGCGACCCGGTAGAAGTCGATGTCGACGGCTCCGGTCTGTGGAGTGGAACCTTGCGCCATCCAAAGGTAGTCGGAGTCATGATCCTGATTGCCTCCAGCGGTGACATGGAATGCCGTCCCGGTCGTCTCTCCGTCTAGGTAGACGTCGACCCGGTGAGTGCCGCCCCCCGAGGAGTCCCTCACGATGGTGACCCAGAACTCGCGCCAATCGGTGAGGTTCTCGAGAGGGACAAGGTTTTCGGAGCCTTGGCCGGTGTTGACGTCGTTGTTCACGGCGTCGCCATTGAGAGCGTTCATAGTTAGTCCGTTCTGGCTGGGGCTTCCCGTCTGCACGTCCGTGGTGAGCGCGAGCGCGAAGCAAATCTTTCCGCTGCGATCGGATTCGGGATCGGCCGTGTCCTGTTCGTGGATCCCGAAGGTTCCCTTGCCGCCGTCGTGGAGGACGTAACCATCTCCGATGGGCGGCACGTTTGCCATTGCGCCTCCTCCATCGGGGTGAATCTGGTCGAGGGGGCCGCCGGTGGCCAGGCGCGTCCGGAAGTTCAGGGTGACTCCGTCCCGCAGGGGTTTGTAACCTTCGAAGAAAGTCTGGCCATTGGCATTCATTCCGCTGGCTCGCATATCGCGGAAGAAGGCGATTTTGCGGTTGCTGCCAGGATCGGCTAGCCCATGGTCGGTAGGGTCGCCAGGATCTTGCATCCGGAGGTAAGTAGTCCCTTCTCCCGTCAACGCACTGACGCCGCCTGGACGTCCGGATCCGATCGGCGAACCGTCCCATTCGTCGGATCCGTTGGTATGGCTCCAGGTTCCGTCGAGGGCGGCATCGGCTGCGCCGGCGGCCGCGGAGCCGTCGTAGGTGTAGACCCAGCCGTCAGGCGGCGGCGCATAAACCGAGAGATCCTGGGAGAAAAGTTGCTGTGGATTTGCGAGAAAGAATATCCCGGCAGCAACAATGGTCACGACGGCGAAGAGCCTGCGAGACTTCATGACGAGGGGGTTGTTGGGGTTCGCGGCCGGTCCGGCCAGAGGAGAATCCACCGGCCGAGGGCTGATCCAGGCTGCGATTTCTCAGGGTGACAGAGGGAGCAAGGCCATGTCAACCCTCAGGTCTCCGGGAAAGGACGGGCCCGGTGGAAGGAGCGATCGAGGAGGGGAAAGGTCCCGGAATGGGGGACCGGTCGCGTGCGGCGTTCGTGGAATATGCAGACAGGAGACGTTTTCGAATCGCACTTACCCGGCGGCGCCCTTGGTGGGATCGACTGGGAGCAGAGTGCCTTCAGGACCTTCCGGCCAGGGGGCGCCCTGCTCGATCCAGCGCCTGAGGACCTCCTTGTTCTCATCGGAAAGGCGCGGACCCTCGGGAGGCATTGCCTCCGCGTGTTTGCCTTCGGTCAGCAGTGTGACGGTGTAGAACTTGCTCGCCGAAGGCTGCCCAGGAATGATGAAAGGGCTGGAGAAAGCCAGTTCACGGTTCTCGAGATTCAAGTTTCCAAGCAGAAGCCCCGTGTTGTGGCAGGGAAGACAATGGGTTTTCAGGAGCGGTTTGACATGAGTGACGAAGTCGATCTTCTCGGGCAGCGCCGGGGAGGAGGCAGGCGCCGGGCGCTTGGAGCATCCTGAGGTGAAAACGGCCATAGCAACCGAGGCAGCGCCGAGAAAAAGGATTCCGGGGAAGGACCTCGGAGGGGAGGAGACCGAATGGATCATGGCGGGGAGGGCGGGGAGAAGCGCGACAACCTCCGGGGGACGATCCTCGATGCTGCTCGAGCCGCGTCCTGCGGGCCGGTCTGTGCTATGCTCCATGTTTTGGTTGGCCGCGTCAAGGTAAGGAGTCCCGCCCGCCAGCCTGCGTTCACGGCGTCTTGATTCCGAGATGAGAGCCCTTTACAGATGGAAGACGTCCCGGGTTCCGCGTGTACGCGGCCTCGAAGCCCGGGAAGCTTCCCCCCACGGCCCCGTGAAGGAAGTAACCCCTACAGGAGAAACCGGTCTATTTGCCTTTTGACATTTCTCCCGCGACTCCCGACGTTTCCGGCCGGTTCTATGGATGTCCCACGCACGCTTGGTCCATTTCTTCGCCGCCAATTCACTGCTCCGGCGACGGCGCTGGCGGCTCTGCTGATCCTTGGAGCGCTGACCCTGTTTTACGGGATCGTTCCGTTCTTCCATCACAACTTCTCGGTGGCGGAATGGGCCTGGGATGCTTGGAATCCCAAGAACGACTACGAGCATGCCAGGCTGATTCCTTTGGCCATTCTCTTCTTGGTGTGGCGCGCGCGGAAACCATTGGCGGCTTGCCCGCTGCGACCCGCGGCCTTGGGTTTGATCCCCGTCGTGTTCGGTATTCTGTGTTTCATCGCCGCGGTGCGAACTCTACAACCCCGGGTCGCTCTCTTTGGGCTTCCCTTCGTCCTGTTTGGCGGGGTGCTCTACCTCTGGGGCTGGCCGGCGGCCCGGAAGGTGGCTTTTCCTTTCGCCCTTATCTTTTTTACCATTCCAGTGCCGGGTCTGACTCAGGCTACCAACGGGCTGCAGCTTCTCGCTTCCAAGGTGGCCTACACTCTCTCTTCCGTCCTCGGCGCCGATGTGGTTCAGTCGGGCAACAATCTGGCCTCGTCTTCCGACGCCTGGGGGTTCAACGTCAGTGAGGGCTGCAGCGGCATACGCTCCCTGATGGCGCTGACTTTGGTGGCGGCCGTTTATGGTTACCTCACTCAGAAAAAGCTGTGGAAGGGGCTCGTTCTCTTTGCCGCGTCCGTTCCCATTGCCATCATCGCCAACGCCCTCCGAGTCACCACGATCATTCTCATCGCCGAGTCTGGACATCCGGAGCTGGCCGGAGGCATCTACCATGACTGGTCCGGGTTTCTGTTTTTTCCCCTCGGGCTCGCCGGTCTGATTCTTCTCGATAAGGCGCTCAATCCAACCGGGATCATCGTGCGAAAGCAAACGACTCGCGCTGGTGGGCAGAAAGGAGATGAGTCCCTCGTGTCGGATCACTAACAAAGCCATGCCCCGCCTTCTCGTCCTCCTTCTTCTCTTGATCTGCGGGCTCGGATCCGCATTCCTGCTGCCCAAGGCGCCGCCGATCCGGGAGTCCGCCGTGATCATGAATCTCCCTCTGCTGGTCGGCGACTGGACCGGTATTCCGGTGGCCCCCAGCGCCGAAGAACGCAGTATCCTCGCCGACGACACCGAGTTTGAGAAGAAGGAATACCGGGGCGAGCTGCGCCTGCCGGTTCACGCCGGAATCGTTCTCTCTGGTTATGATCTGAACAATAGCATTCACCGGCCGGAACGCTGCCTGCCGGCTCAGGGGCATATCAACCTGAGAACCGCCGCCGTCACGGTGCCCCTCGAAGATGGGAAAGACCTGCAGGCCGGGCGCATTTTGTCCGACTCTCCCTACAAAGACCTCGAAGAGGAATCCAAGACCGGGACCTCCGTCACTTACTACTGGTTCGTCGGATGCGAACGGCTGACCCACAGTCATTACGAACGCACGTTTATTGACATGAAGGACCGGCTGTTCCGTGGCTTCAACCAGCGCTGGGCCTACGTCACCATCGCCGCAAGTCTTCCGCAGATCGACGATCCTGGCGATCACAAGCGAGCCGTCGAATTAGCGGATCGTCAGATTGCGGAGTTCATCAACGAAGTTTACCCGGACATCATCGGTCCAGACCGGATCAGAGGCCGGACCGGAGGATAGAAAGTCGCTTCCGGGAACCTTAATCTTTCGATGTTTTGGGATCGAGCGCGTCTCGCAGGCCGTCGCCGAGGAAGTTGAGCGCGAAGAGAGTCAGAGAGAAGAAGATCCCGGGAAAGATGAGGAGCCAAGGGTAGACGTCGATCTTGTCGGCGCCGTCTTTGATCAGGGAACCCCAAGAACTCATGGGCGCTTGGACGCCGAATCCGAGGAAGCTCAGAATCGATTCGAAGAGCATGACCGCGGGAATGGTGAGGGTGGTATAGACGATGACGGGCCCGAAGACGTTCGGGAGGATATGACGAAAGAGAATGCGGGAGCGGGAGAGTCCTAGCGAGATGGCCGCCTCCACGAACTCCTGTTGGCGCAGGGACATGACCTGACCGCGGACGATGCGGGACATGGTCAGCCATTCGACGGCGCCAATACAGAAGAAGATGATGTAGAGACTGTGTTTGGGATCTCGCTGTTCGACTGCCGACATGATGACGATGACGAGCATTGTGAAGGGCAGAGCGTAGAGGATGTCGACGATACGCATGAGGAAGGCATCGAGCCGTCCTCCGGCAAAGCCGGATACCGCTCCGTAAGTGACGCCGATGATCAGAGCCGTGGCAGTCGCGACGAGCCCTACGGCGAGGGAGACGCGTCCGCCCTGCAGGACCCGGGTGAAGAGGTCCCGGCCGAGTTCGTCCGTGCCGAAGAAGTGAAACGAGTCATCGTGCCGGGAGAGGGGCGGCACCGCGCCAAGACCAATTTTTATCTCTTCGAATTCGTAGGGGCTGATGAAGGGCGCGAAGAGTGAGAGCAGGGAAATGAAGACGAGAAAGATGAGACTGGCGAGAGCCATGCGATTCTTGGCCAGGCGCCGCCAAGCATCTCGCCAGAGGCTGGATCCTTTTTCCAAATTCCGGGGAAGACCGGAATCGCCGGGGGCCGGCGCGGATCCGGACTGGACCGGCTCGACAGAAGGGGCGGTGGTGGTCATGAATCGAAACGGAGTCGCGGGTTGAGAAGAACCTGAATGATGTCGGCCACGAGGTTGAGCGTGATGAGGAGCACGGCATAGAACAGAACCGTTCCCATGATCACGTTGTAATCGCGATTGAACGCGCTGGTGACGAAGAAGCGGCCGAGGCCTGGAATGAAGAAGATGGTTTCGATGACAAAAGAACCGGAGATGATGCGCGCGAAGGCGGGTCCAAGGAAGTTGACGACCGGCAGGAGGCCGCCTTTCAGCGTGTGTTTCCAAACGAGCTGGAGGGCAGGCAGGCCCTTGGCGCGAGCGGTCCGGACGAAGTCCTGGTTGAGGATGTCCAGCATGCCGCCCCGGGCGAGCCGGGCGATATAAGCCGCATAGAAAAGACCCATCGTCAGGCAGGGAAGAACGCGGTCGGAGGGATCCTCCCAACCGAGGGGATTGAACCAGCCCAAGCCGATGGAGAAAAGCAGCAGAAGCAAGGGCCCAAGGACGAAGGTCGGCAGGCAGATGCCGAGCATGGCCAAGGTCATGGCGCCGTAGTCGATCACGGTGTTGCGTTTGACCGCGGCGATGACGCCTGTGGGAATGCCGACGAGAAGAGCGATGAGAAGGGAGTAGAGTCCGAGTTCAAGAGAGGCGGGGAAATGCTGGGCGATGATTTCGTTGACCGAGAACCCGGTCTGTTTTGTGGAAGGGCCCAGATCGAACTCGAAAACGGCGCGATAGAGCCAGCGGAAGTATTGTTTGTGCCTAGGCTGGTCGAAGCCGAAGTGCTCTTCGAGTTGGGCACGCACCTCCTCGCGAACGGCCTTATCGTTGGCGAAAGGGTCGCCGGGCGCCGAGCGGATGATGGTGAAGGTGAGGACCGAGATGGCCAGCAGGGTGGGGATGGCCTGCAGGAGGCGCCAGCCGATGACGCGCAGCATGGAGAGCCAGCGCGGAGGGGAAGTGGTGCGTTGGGAATCGGGCATGAATTCAGCGAGAAGGAACTTACGGGTCCGGAAAGGTCACGCGGCCTCTCAAGGCATCCTCAGAGATACATATTTGATAGGATGACGGTCCAGAAGGTTTTCTTCCCAGCCGATGACGTGGGGATGGACGGTCCGTTTGGACACGTAGAAGTAGATGGGTATGATCGGAAGATCTTCCAGAAGGATGCGTTCCGCTTTCTGAAAGTGCTCCATTCGCTCGTCATGATCGGAGGCGCTGGCGGCTTGGTGGATGAGTTCGTCGTAGATGGGATTGGCGAAGCCGGTCTGATTGTTGCCGGAACCGGAGAGCCAGAGGTCGAGGAAAGTGTTGGGATCGGCGTAATCTCCGATCCAGCCAGCGCGGGCGAGGGCATAGTCGAGCTGTTGGACGGTCTGGAGGTAGACTTTCCAGTCTTGGTTGAGCAATTCGATTTCGATGCCGAGGTTTTTGCGCCATTGTTCCTGAACAATCTCGGCGACTTGTTTGTGGGATTCGAGAGTATTGTAGACAATCTGAACTTTGGGGAAGCCTTCTCCGCCGGGGAACCCGGCTTCCGCGAGGAGTTCCTGGGCGGTTTCGGGAGAAGGGGAGAGGGTGTAACTGGGCTGGTAACCTGCGGCATTGGGTGGAACAAAAGAATAGGCGGGAAGCTGCCCTCCGTTGAGGAATTTGCAGATGGCGTCGCGGTCGAGAGCGAGATTGAGGGCCCGCCGGATCCTGGGGTCCTGCAAGGCGCGGCGGGCCTTGGTGCTTCGAGAGCTGGCGTCCGGTTCGGGATCGCTAAGGTTGATGCGATAGTAGTAAGTGCCAAGGTAGGGATCGAGGCGCAGTGTGCCGGGCATGTGCCGGCGCGTCCAGTCGATGCGATGGACGGGAATATCGGAAGTGAGATGGATGAAGCCCCGGCGGAAAGCCCGCTGCTCCGATTCCCCGTTGTCGATGGGATGGTAGTAGACGCGTTGGAGCTTGATCTGGTCCGCGTCCCAGTAGTCATCGCGCTTCTCGATGATGAGGTGGTCGTTGAGCTTCCATTCCACCAGGTGAAAGGGACCGTTGTTGACGATGTTGCCGGGGCGGGTCCAAAGGCTGTCGTATTTGAAGTCGCCACCGTGTTTCCGGACGGTGTCTCGATGGACCGGGTACCAGGAATAATGATTGAGGACGCCGAGGAAGTAGGGGGTGGGCCCTTTGAGCTGGAGTTCGAGGGTGTAATCGTCCAGGGCTTTGGCGCCGACCTCGCCGAAATTGATGATTTTCTTGGTGTTGAACGCTTCCGCATTGAGCAGCGGATAGAGCATGTAGGCGTTCTGGGCGGCCGAATTCGGATGGAGAATGCGGTAGAATGAATAGACGAAGTCGTGGGCGGTGACGGGATCTCCGTTGGTCCAGGAGCCGTTCCGGCGCAGGTGGAAGGTGTAAGTGAGGCCGTCTGGCGAGATGTCCCAGCGTTCCGCCGCTCCGTCGGCAATGGGTTCGAGGGTCTTCGGGTGAACGCCGGCCAGTCCTTCGAAAAGGGCTGCGATGATGCGGTTCTCGGGGACTCCCGTGGCGATGTGGGGATCGATGGATTGGGGTTCGGTGCCGTTGCCGATGAGGAGAGTTTGGCTTCGCACCGCTTCGTCGATGCGGGGTTCCGTGCGGAAACAGCCCGGCGAGCCCCAGGCGAGAACGAGGATGGGTATAAGCTTGGCGAATCGGGTCATGAGAGGCGCCGTTCCTGGCGGGTTGATGGGGAGTGTCGGACGCGGCGAGGCGATGGGCAAGTCCCGGGCGATGCCGGCGAAAGGCGCGGGGACGTTTTTCCAAGAGGGGACGGCGGCTTTACGTGGCTGGGGAAAATCGTTACGGTGCTGGGATGCGAGGCGTTTCTTTGCTGCGGGCCGCCGGGGCGGTCGCGTTGGCTCTGATCGCGGGGCTGACCGGCTGCGGCAAATCTCCGGAACCGTCGGTTTATGCCGCGCTCGTGATCAGCGAGACGGAAGAGCCGCGCGTTACACAGGAGAGTTTCGTGAAGATCGCCGACGGCATGACTCAGGAGGAAGTGCGGGAGATCTTTGGGAATCCATTTGCTCCTTCGATTGGGAATCCCGAGCTGGGCGAGATTTATGAGTTGTCCTGGGAACAGGCCAATTCGCGGATTAGGGTTCGGATCCGGGACGGCCGGGTGATCGGGAAATGGATCGAGGAGATTCAGTGATGTTACGCCTTGCCTGCGGGGCCATTGTCCGGACAATCGAATGGATATGGCGGGGCGTAGAAGAATAGGGGCAGGCTTAGCCCTCCTGGTCAGCCTAGCCGGGATGGCCTCCGGCGGCGCCGGGCCGGATCGGGAGGAGTCCCGTCCTAACATTTTGTTTTTGTTGGCTGATGATTTGGGTTGGGCGGATTTGGGCTGTTCTGGCAGCACCTTTTACGAGACCCCGGGATTGGATGGGCTGGCGGCGGAGTCGATGCGTTTCACCGCGGCTTATGCGGCTTGTCAGGTGTGCTCGCCGACGCGCGCCAGTATCCACACCGGCAAGTATCCGCAGCGGCTCGGCATCACCGATTTCATCCACCCTGGAGGGGGCAATCAACCCGGACGCTGGACCCGTCCGACCGCCTTGTTGCCCGCCGCCTACCGGGACCGGTTGCCGCACGAGGAAACGACTCTGGCCGAAGCCCTCCGGGAGTCGGGGTATGCGACCTTTTTCGCAGGGAAATGGCATCTCGGTCCGGAGGGGTTCTATCCGGAAGACCACGGCTTCGATATCAACCGGGGCGGGATCGAAGCGGGCGGGCCCTACGGCGGGGACAAGTATTTCTCGCCCTACGGGAATCCTCGGTTGGCGGATGGACCGGATGGAGAGCATCTGCCGGATCGCCTGGCCGAGGAGACCCTGGAGTTCATGGAGCAAAACCGGCAGCGGCCCTTTTTTGCCTGTCTCTCCTTCTACTCGGTGCACACACCGTTGATGGCGCGGGAAGATCTGGAAGCGAAATACAAGCAGAAAGCGGGCTCGGTGCGGCCTTCGAGCCGGGTTTGGGGTGTTGAGAGAGAGCGCCAGGTGCGGCAGGCGCAGGACCACGCGGTCTACGGCGGGATGGTCGAGGCTATGGATCAGGCCGTGGAGAAACTGCTTCGCGGTCTCGAGGAGTTGGACTTGGATGAGCGCACTCTGGTTATCTTTTTTTCGGACAACGGAGGATTGTCGACGTCGGAAGGGAGCCCGACCTCGAATCTGCCTCTGCGAGCGGGCAAAGGCTGGGTTTACGAAGGCGGCATTCGCGTTCCCTTAATCGTACGCTGGCCGGGAGTGACGCCGAAGGGCGTGGTCGCCGGTTCGCCGGTGATGAGCACCGACTTCTATCCGACGATCCTCGAGGCGGCGGGACTTCCGCTGCGCCCCGCCCAGCATGTCGATGGAGTGAGTTTTGTTTCATTGTTGCGGGGACAGGATTTCGATCGCGGTCCGATGTTTTGGCATTACCCGCACTACGGTAACCAGGGGGGAGCGCCGTGCGGGGCGGTGCGAGACGGGAATTGGAAGCTCATCGAATGGTACGAGGATGGGGCGTTCGAACTTTACCGAGTGGATGTGGACATTTCAGAAAGGGTGAATCTGGCAGGGCGCGAAGCGCAGCGGACGGAGAGATTGGCGGCAATGTTGAGGGATTGGCGTGGAACGGTGGGAGCATCCATGCCTTCGGTCCGCGAGTAGCGGCGAACTTGGCGCCTTGGCGGTTTTTCTGCGACAGGGGCGTCATGAAAACGCACAAAGAATCCCTGCCCGGGCGCGCTCTCCTCCGGGAACGCGGTCCGGTTTTTAGTCAATGTCCCCAGGGCGGCTCGCAAGTCTTGTGCGGCATCACCGAATCAATCCATAGGCCGTAAAGGCCGTGTTCCTTCGGCGCCCCGGACAGCCGCTGCTCGCCCGGCATGGAGGGCGGGCGGCCTCAATTGCCTAACCATGGGAAGGAGCCTCATCCCCGCAGGGCAGGACGGGCGGGCGCCCGTCCCTTCAGGAGAGCATGGAAGTGGCGACCGATCGATCTTAAGCAGGAGAGCCCGCAGCTTGACCCGCGCCGGCTTGGGCCAGGAACTGCCGCTGGGCTTGGTAGTCAGTGTTTTCCACGCCCGCTTTGCTTTGGAGCATGCGCCAGGCTTTCCGCCGTTCCACGGCGAAGAGCACCATCTGGCGGGACACGGCGTAAGCGCGAATGACGCCGTTGACCTCGGCGCGGATGTAGACGCCGAAATCGGGCGCGTAGCTGCGGTGGGAGGGATCGAACACACGGCGATTGACGACATCGTCCTGGGTGATGCAGGCGAGCATGTCGTCGAGGGAGCGGAGTTGACCGAGCGCGTCGCTGCTGATGGCTTGGAGATGCTTGCGGAAGCGCGCTTCGGTAAGGGCCCAGTGGGCGACGGTGTAGTTGTATTCCTCGCCGGTGGACTTGAACTTCGTGACCCACCAATCGCGCGTCGGGGTGGGGTTTCCCTTGAGGTCGAAGCAATCGGACGAGAGTTCGCCGGCTTGCGGATTGAAGACGAACTCCGGCATGCCGCGCGAATCGCGGATGAGCTTGGCCTGAGTGGCGGAACGGTCATCGGGCACGCCGTGCTCGGGTTGGCAGGTGGTGTAGCATTGGAAAAAGGCCGTGCCGCGGTACTCGATGCCTTCGAGGAGCGATTGATAGAGTTTGGCGGCGTTGGCCATGGAGACCTGAGCCACATACGGCGAGCCGTGCCCGGCGGTGAAGATCTCGGCGACGTTCTTTTTCTCGTGGAGTTTCCCTTGGGAAGCCCGGCCGAACTGGTTCATGTCATAGCCTCCGAGCATGGTCGAGGAATCCGAGTTCTGGCCGCCGGTGTTGGAATACACCTGGGTATCGAGCATGACCGCCTTCACGTTGGGACGGTTTTGCAGGATAACCTTCGAGAGGTTCTGGAAGCCGATATCGCCGAGGGCGCCGTCTCCGCCGACGATCCAGACTTTGGGCAGTTCCCGGATTTCCTGATCGCTCATGTCGATGTCGCTGAGGTGGGTGAGGTCCCAGTAATCGCCTTCGGTCAGGACGCCGGCGTCGCGCTCGAGCAGGGCATTGCAGAGGCGTTCCGGGGCCACGGAGCGACGGGCGTGCCCGAGAAGGAGGGATTCGCCCATGAGCCAGGAAATGGTGGGACCATCCTGAAAGAGAGAATTCATCCAGGGGTAGGGATGGGGGTTGGAGGGCGGAGTCGAGCCGTAGACGGTGTTGCAGCCCGTGCTCGCGCCCATAACCATGACGCTCATGCCGTTGGCGAGGCGCCCGTCGGCGGCTTGCAGCTTCATGTGATCGAAGGCATCCTGATTCAGGACGGCTCCGAGACCCCCGATGATCTCGGCGTCGGTGATGGGTCCGTGCGCCGCGATTCGGCCCGAGGTGTCGGCATCGGATTCTCCGCCAAGCCCCATGACGATGTGGGCGAAGGCGCGTTGGAAGAGGGCGTATTCTTCGGGACTCCGGGTGCGGAGAGCTTCGAGACGGGCGGCGCCTTCTTTGGCCAGACGCGCGGCCTTTTCGTAGAGGCGGTTGGCTTTGCGATGATAGATCGGGCGCATGTAGGCTTCCGTCACCGAGGCGACGGCGCGCAGGATGGACTTCTCGCCGCAGCCCGCGCAGGCGCCGTCGCCGGAGACCAGCGCCTCGTAATTGCGGCGGACCATGAGATGATTGCGCAGCGCAGCGGGCCGGGAATCTTCCGGAGCGTCGTCATTGTAGAGACCCAGGTATTTCTGGGGAGTGTCGGGCAGGAGCCGGGAAAAAACTTGGGCTGTGGTGAGGCGGTAATTGAGGTCCTCGGTGTCGGGGACCATCACCAAGGCCCCGTGGTCGCCGCATTGTTCGACGCATTCTCCACAACCCTTGCAGAGGTCGCTAACGAAGATGGAGAACACGCCGCCCTGACCAGATTGTTTTTTCTCGAGCGATTTGTAAATGGCCGGGACCTTGTTGTAGGCGATAGGGACGAGATCGAGGATGGCGAGAAACTCTTCCTTGGCTTGACTCGAGAGGCCTCCGTTGAGGGCGACGATTTCGTCCCGGATGATGTCGTTGAAGGGGAGAGACTCCTTGGCGTCGATGGCGGCGTTCATCCGGACCCGGGCCCGTTCTTCGACGCCGGGCAGGGCGGCGAGGAGTTTTTGGCGTTGACCGGAATCGGAGACGTAATGTCGAACCGCCGTGGCCAGGACGACGGCGACATCCTGAGCGGTGTTTGGGAGGGCGGTGTCAGGACAAGCGGTGATGCATTCCATGCATTGGGTGCAGTTCTCGGGGATGTAGAGCGGAGTTTCCCTGCGAGCGACGTATTTGGACGAGGTCGCGCCGGTGCCGGCAGCCATGACTCCAACGGAGGCCAATGCCCCCGCGGGTTGATGATAACCGAGGCCGCTACGGTATTCGGAGTCGAATTTGTCTAGGGCGAAAACGGGAGCCGGGGCCGGCTGTCCGGCCGGCAGCGCGACGGTATGGAGTCCTTCATAACCACAACCGGCGGTGGGAAGAATGGTTTGGGGCTGACCGGGAAGCAGAGGTTCCAGGCGCATGCTGGAACGGTCGTCATTGTCGATTTCTCCGTAGTGGATTTCCTCCACCTGGTCGAAGCCTGCGGCCATGACCTTCATGTTCGACTCGACGACGGCTTCGCCAAAACGTCCGAACTTCTTCTCGTACTGAGAGCGGACCAGAGCGCGGAAGCGATCTTCTCCGATCCCGAATTCTTGGAGGAAGGTCGAGACGCGGAAGAAGGCGCCGAGGAAGGAATTGCCCTGCATGCGGAGTTGGAGGTCTGCGCGGTCGGTGGCGCCGCGAGCGATGTCGAAGCCGTGGAGGATGAAGACGCGAATGCCGTTTTCGCGGACGAACTGGCGGTGGGAACGGGGGATGCGCATCCAGGCCGTTTCCGGGGTTTCGCTGGATTCCCAGACCAGGCAACCGCCTTTCTTGAGACCGGCGAGAGGATTGGTGTGGGTGAAGGCTTTCGGATCGCAGCAGAGGACCACGTCGACGTGGTTGAGTTCGCAGTTCACCTTGACCGGCTTGGGGGCGACCACGAGGAAGTAATTGGTGGGCGAGCCCTTCTTTTCGGATCCGTACTTGGGATTGGCGTTGACGTAGAGAACAGGCTCGAGATTGCCGTCGGCGTCGAGCCGGCCCCGTTCTTCGGAGAGCAATTGGCCGAATTCGCCGATGATGCCGCCGAGGTTTTTCCCGGTCGTGATCATGCCCCAGCCCCCGATGGAATGAAAGCGGGCGGCGATGGCGCCTTCGGGAAGCAGGGAAGGCGTGTCTTTGGAAATGACGGCGTAGGGGTGATCGACGCCCAAGACACAGAAGGTTTCGCCATCGGATGCTTTACGGCCGTCGGCACGGGCGGTTTGGCCGATCGCGAATTCGTAGGCGCCCAGAGTGTGTTCGGGCCGGAAATCGCGCGATCCAATGCCGTAGGCGCCGCGGAAAAGCCGCGGTGTTTCGTCCGGCGTCAGGGCGGGGACGAGTCCGCCGAAAAGATGAGATTCGAGGCCTTTTCCGAGAGCCGTCCGGATATCGCGAGCGAGCGGGTTGTCCCCGGCCATGCCCTCATCGGTACGTTCGATGATGATGACCTGTTTGCGCCCGCGCAGGGCTTCGATGACGGCGGCTTCCGGGAAGGGGCGAATGACGTTGATGTGAATGGAACCGGCCTTGGCATTGCGTTGTTCGCGGAGGTAATCACAGGCTTCCTCGATGTTTTCCGCGGCACAACCCAGAGAGACGAAGACGGTTTCGGCGTCCTCGATGCGGTAGGTTTGGATGAGCCCGTATTTGCGTCCTGTCAGTGCGGCGAACTCGGCGTAGGCGGCTTCGAGGAAACCGAGGATGGGTTCGTTCCAGTTGTTCCGGCGGGCGACGACGCCGTTCATGTGGTGTTCCTGGTTCTGGACCGGCCCGAGGAGGATGGGATGCCGGGGGTCGATCATGGCGGGGACGCGGCGGCGGCGCGGTCCGAAGAGTTCGTGTTGGGCCGGGGTCGGGCAGTCGATGATGTCGCCGGGGGCTCCGAGGAACTCGCGGAGGAGGTCGGCTTCGGGCGCGAGATAGGCTCGCTCCGAGTGAGTGGTGAGCATGCCATCTTGGACGTTCATGCCAGGGTTCAGCGAGAGTTCGTTGACCTTGCGCAGGATGATGGCTTGGTCTGCGGCCTGCTGGGCATCGCGCGCGAAGAGAATGGTCCAGCCGGTGTCGAGCGCGGAGTAAACGTCGTCGTGTCCGCAGTGGACATTGAGAGCCTGTTTAGTCAGGGCGCGGGCGCCGACTTCGAGAACCATGGTCGAGCACTTTCCGGGAGCGTGATAGTACTGCTCCATGGCGTAGGCGATGCCCTGTCCGGAAGTGAAATTGACGGTGCGCCGGCCGGTGACGGCGAACGCAGTGGCGCCTCCCTGGGCGGCGTGCTCGCCTTCGGTTTCGATGGCGATCTTCTGATTGCCCCAGACGTCGAGTTCGCCCTGCGCATAGGATTGTTGGTAGAGTTCACCGCCTTCCGTGGAGGGAGTGATTGGATAGAAGACTCCGCCTTCGGTGACGCGGGTCTCGACCCAACGGGCGACGAGAGTGTTGCCGTTGCAGTTGACGCGAATACCCGGGTACTTGGGCTTCTCCAGGCGAGAAACCTGCGACGCGGCGAAGGGGGAAGCGGTCTTGCGGGACATGGGAGGCCTTTCGAGTAGCGGAATTGCTGATGAGAAGCGGCGGAAGACGCCGCTGGCCGGGGCGAGGAAGTTCTCTTCCGGGCTCCCGGCGGGAGACGAAGGGCCGCTTGAAGGAACTGTAACGCACATTCCCAGGCGGAGTCAGCGTCAATTTTTCGGGGTGAAACCGGAGCCTCCGGCTTTTCCTGGGCGTTGACCCGCCACGGCGCTGTGCGCCTGGAAGAAAGAGCGGCGATTCTCGCCGCAGTCCAAGAGCCTCCGTCTTTCCTCGGGTGATGTGGTCCGGCATGCGACCGGTCGGTCCCCCGCGCTGATTTGCGCCGATGCGGAGAACGGTCGAGGATCGTGATTCCCCAATTCTTCCGGTTCTTCCATTCATGCAACGTCCCATGAGTCTGCACAAGCGATCCGGGTGTCGTGACTTTCTCCTGGAGCGCCCCTTTTCGGGCGGCCACCGGCTGGGTGGCCTCCGGACGAGGGCGGCCGTTGTGCTGGCCTTCTTGGCTCTCTTGCCGGCGGGTGAAGCCGGGGCGGGGTGGAAGGCGGGCGCGGGAACGCGCTGCATCACTCCGGGCGAAACGATGTGGATGGCTGGTTACGGTTCACGCGACCGGCCGGCGGAGGGAACTCTTTCAGAGCTGTGGGCCAAAGCCCTGGTCCTGGAAGACGATTCCGGGGACCGGACCGTTCTCATCACCCTGGACTTGGTCGGTATCGACGCCACCTTGTCGGCGCGGGTCAAAAGCCGGATCGAGCGCGGCTACGGTCTCGGGCGGGAGCGGGTGGCGTTGTGCGCTTCGCACACGCACTCCGGTCCGGTGGCCGGTCATAACCTGGCGAGCATGTTTGTTCTCGACGACGCAGAGCAGCGGAAGGTGGCCGGCTATGTGGTGTTTCTCGAGCAGCGGATCGGGGAAGCGGTGGACCAGGCCATGGAAGGGCTCGAGCCGGCGGAGGTGGCTTGGGAAGAGGGATTCGCGGGCTTCGCAGTCAACCGCCGCAACAATCCGGAGGCCGAGATTCGGCTGCGCCGGACTGCGGGCGCCTTGTTGGGCCCGGTGGATCATTCTGTGCCGGTGTTGCGGATGACCAGCGAGGGGAGGATCCGGGCGCTTGTTTTCGGCTACGCCTGTCATGCCACGGTTCTCAGTTCCTATCAATGGTCCGGCGACTACCCAGGCTTCGCGCAGATGGCCTTGGAAGAGCGTTACCCGGGCGCGGCGGCATTATTCTGGGCGGGTTGCGGCGCCGATCTCAATCCGCTTCCGCGGCGGCAAGTGGAACTGGCCCGGCATTACGGGAAGATGCTGGCGGCATCGGTAGCGGAGGTGGTGGAGGGTCCGATGCAAGAGCTGGGGGGATCGATCCAGGCGGGCTTTGAGGAAACCGCCTTGCCTTTCGCCCGGATCCCGGCTCGAAAGGAGTTGGAGGAACAGGTTGCGGGGGAGGACCGGTTCGAGGTCAACCGGGCCCGGCTGCTGCTCGAGCGCCTGGATCGCGAGGGAGAATTGGCAGAGTCCTATCCCTATCCGGTCCAGGCTTGGAGGCTTGGGGATGGACCGCTGTGGCTGTTTTTAGGAGGTGAAGTCGTGGTTGACTACGCCTTGCGGTTCAAACGGGATTTCGGGCACAGGGGCGTGTGGGCAACCGCCTACGCCAACGACGTCATGGCCTACATCCCTTCCGAGCGGGTGCTGCGGGAAGGCGGCTACGAAGGGGGCGGCGCGATGGTCTTCTATGGCTTGCCCTCACCCTGGCAGGAGGGAGTCGAAGAGCGGATCGTGCACGCGGTGCGCCGCCAGGCGATCCGGGTGGGCGGACGTTAGTCCGCATTTCTCATACCGCGTCGTCGCGAGGCGCTGCGAACCTCTATCATCATCATGTCAGACACCAAAAAATAAGTTGACAACTGAGCGGGGAGGGGGTCCAGGGTTATCGATTATCGATTGTGTCAGACACAAAATAAAAAGATTGACGTAGAGGGCGGGGGTTCCGTGGTGGTGGCATGAGAAAGCTGCGCCGCTTCCTGGCCGGTCCCCAGGGACAGAGCCATTTGCTATCACGCCGTTTCCCGTTTCGCCGGCCGTCACATCGTCTTCGGCCAGAGCGAACGGGAGTTCTTCCGCACCCTGCTGCGCAGACAACTGCGCTCCTGCTACATAATGTGTCAGACACATAATCAAAAAATTGTCGGACGGGCGCGGCGGGGTCCAGGGTAGAGCTGGCCCTGACCGGTTGGACCCAGGAGGACTTCCTGCAACGCCTCTGGAACATAATGTGTCAGTCACCTTATAAAAAACTTGACAACTGGGCGCGAGGGGTCAAGGGGTGGTGGCATGAGAAAGCTGCGCCGCTTCCTGCCCGGTCCCCAGGGGCAGACCCATTGCTATCACGTCGTCTCCCTAGCCCGGGTTAGGGCCGGTATTGCCGGACCGAGCCGTTGAAGCGGTCGATCTGAATACAGACGAAGTTATTCGGAGATCCGCCGGTTTGGGGGTCGTGCTTCTCGTCGACCAATGTTAGGAAGACGAATTGGCGGCCGGCGAAGAGATCGCCGCTGAGGTTGGTGGAACCGTTGCCCAGGAAATCGAAGGCGATGAACCGGGCCTGCAGTGAATCGTTGTCGCCCCAAGCGACCGTCCCTTGATGCTCGCCCGCATTCATCAGACTGCTGTAGGTGGCGTTGCTGGTCATGATGATGGGGTCTTGGAACTTCACGAGCTTATCGATGGGTTCCAGAGTGGTTCCGTCTTCATTTTCCGGGGTATACCGTTCCACATTGAGGTCGGAACCCGCATAGCGGAAGACCTGCATGGCCCGGTAGCGGGATTCGGTTCCGGGAATGCTGGGGTCATCGTAAGAGTAGAACCGGACTTGGACCGGGCGGTTGGTGCGTTGGGCTTCCCCTTGCGCTTTGGCCAGTTCTTGAACGATCCGGTTGCCTTCGCCGGTGAGCCGGTTGGCGCCCATGGCCTGGTTGATAGCCGGCACGGAGAACACCATCAGAATGGCCATGATGGTGATGACGACGACCAGTTCGATGAGCGTGAAGCCGTACTCGCGCGCCGAGAAGAGTTGGCGGCGGTCAGGCGAGGAAGGGAAGCGATGGGTATTCATAGCCGGAGCGACAATGGATGCTGGGAAAGGGGAGATGACCGGGCTTCGCGGGGTCCGGAAAGGGAGACCACGCCCTTCTGCGCCGGGGCCCGGCCGTCCGGGCTCATCTGGTTTGGGTCCATTTGGCGGCCCGCATGGGGACGGTGGCGGTGAAGACGCGGTAGTTCATGCCGAGATCTTGGAGGTGAGCTTCGACCGTGCGGATGTCTTGGTCGATGTTGGCGGCTCTGACAAAGACCCCAGCGGGGATGAAGTTGGGGACCGACCCGGCGCGGTCCAATTGGGCCGCGGTGCGCTCATCGATCGCGACCATGGTGATCTGGATGAGCGGAGGCAGCAGGTGCAAATGCCGGGCGTTGATCGCCGCGGCGAACCCGGTTTCCCCCAAACCCTGACGGCTGTCGTAACTGAAGGTCGGGGCCATGTCGGTCGGGGCGACCTCGTTCTCGTGTTCGGAAGTCCGGGGCGAGATAACCAAGGCGACGATGTTTTCGGCCAGGACCCGGGTCGGCGCCTCGGGTCCGGAAAGATGCGAAGCGAACCACTTGTTGTCGTCGGTGCGCCGCGTGTTGCGGCGGACCTCCGCTTCCTCGTAAATCTCGAGTTCTTCGGCCGGACGCCGGAACTCCATGAGCCGGTAGCGGTTGCGCGGCTCGACGCGGCTTTGCAGGAACGGCGGCATATCATCGCGGTCGTCGCCGTACTCGAGGAAGTAACCCCAGGCATTCATCATCGCGGTGAAGTTCTGGTATTCCTTGTTCTCGGAGAAACCCAAGGGTGCCTGAAAGAAGATGCCATGCGTGGGATAGGTCGAGGCCTGGACCTTGGCGATGTCGTCCATGGACCCACAGACGAAGTGGAGTTCGGATTGCCGGATGTAATCTTGGGGCCGCTCTTGGGCATCAAACCGGTAATCCCAGTAGGTATTGAGCGAGGCCTGCCGGATCCGCCGGGTCATGGATTCGAAGGAAACACGGGCCTCTTTGAATTGGGAGGTGCGGGAGGAGGCCTGCGACCAGGTCTCCTGGGTCTGATCCACCATGGAGAAAACCATGAGCAGGAGGATGGCCATGACGGTGATGGCCACGACCAGTTCGATGAGGCTGAAACCGCCGCGCCGGGGGCGGGCGGGGGGAGGCTGCTGGGTGTTCATGGAGTCGCTGCGACCCATATGCGCGGGTCAGGGGGTGTCTTGCTGCGTGAGCCGGGCCAGGGTGGCGGAGTAGGTGTGCACCTTCCGGTTTCCTTCGATGTTGATGAAATCGAAATTGGCGTCGCGCGTCTCGGCGATGTGGATGGTGAGCCGCCGGGTGAACTCGTTCGGGGCGTCTGAGCCGGGCACAGTCACGCCTTCTTCGGACAGGATGATTTTGGCGGCGTAGAGAAGGCGATTGCGATTGGCTTCGAGGGTGCCGGTGATGTTGCCGCCCTCGGCGTCGAAGTAAAGGACGGCGCCGTCCATGTTCTCGATCATCTCCTGCCAGTCCGTGAGCTGGGCTTCACCGACGATGGACTCAGCGATGCGGGCTTCGGTCGCCATGGCAGCGGCCTGACGCATGGTTTCCAAACTGGTCGGGAGCAGGGCCAGCAACGTCATGAGCACTGTGGCGCAGATTCCGAGAGCGATGGTGACTTCGACCAAGGTAAACGCGCCTGAGCGCGAATTCCGGGCCGAGGAAGGGGACGGGCGGGACGGGAGGTGCATGGCGGGCGGGATCAAAGGAGTCGTGACCAGATATTTACAATGAACATACAGAGAGAGTCGAAACAAGGCAAAAGAAAAAGGCGAGGGCCCCGGATTTTCGATTGCGGAACGAAATGCCAGACTGCCGGCCGGGGACGGCGCCGGCGCGATCCCGGGTTTTCCTGTGTACAGCCCAGCGGATCAGGCTGGAATACGGCATCCAGCCGGTGGTGGAAGAGGCGCCGGAGTTGGGGGACGGCGCTCCCGGAGGAAGGGGCGGCGGCGTGCGTTCGATCATTTTTTTTCGGGCCGGAGACGTTTTTTTGTTGTGTCCCGATGTAAATGCAATGTATTTATCGGTCATGATCGCGGAAGCGCGTGGTGCCGGGCTGGTAAACGGCGTTTCGCGGCTTCCCGGGATCGCAAAGAGATTCGGCCCGGTCTGATCGTTATGAAACTCCCTCGAATTCTTCGGCA
>DATKCT010000165.1:0-5939 GCA_035513055.1 Verrucomicrobiales bacterium
GGCCTACCGCCGGATAGCCAGAAAAGCTTCCAAGGTCTGGATCGATCACGGCGCGCTCGAATACTGCGAAGCCGTTGGAGAAGACTTGGACGGGGACGGCTGTGGGACGGTTTCTTTCCGGAAGATCGTCGAGGCGAATCCAGAGGAAACGGTGGTGTTCGCCTGGATCGTTTACAAATCCCGGGCCCAACGCGACCGGGTGAAGACACCACACCTAGAGCGCCCTCCGTGCCCACACCGCTTCCACGCATCGCCATCGGATCCGACCACGCTGGATTCAATCTGAAATGCGCCGTGAAGGCGCACCTAATGGAACTGGGACACCCCGTGGCGGACTTCGGCGCGCACGACGATCAGCCCAGCGATTATCCCGACTACATCCTCCCGGCAGCAGACGCGGTGGCCCGGGGCGCCTGCGACCTCGGAATCGTTCTCGGCGGGAGCGGGAATGGGGAGGCCATCGCCGCCAACAAAGTCCGCGGCATTCGCTGCGCCGTTTGTTGGTCCGTGGAGATCGCCCGCCTCTCTCGCCGTCACAACGATGCCAACATGATCGCCCTGGCAGGCCGCTTTCTGGCTGCTCCCGAAGCCGCCGCCATCGTCGACGCCTGGTTGTCCGAGTCCTACGAGGGAGGCCGACATGCCAACCGCTTGGCCAAAGTCAGCCAATACGAATCGGCCTCACACAGCCATCCGCAGGCTCCTCCATGATTGCTCGGATTCTCAAAGCCACCATCCGCCTGCCGCCGAGTTCTCTGCCCGGTTTCGATCCCAGAGGTCCATCTCGCGTCCGCCTTGTCCTCGTCAACGGCGTGTCTCATAATGATGACGCCGGGCGCCAGCTCCCGCCGCTTCCCGTCGCCCGCCTGTCCAAGGACTGGTGACTGGCGTGATCCTCCTCTCCCTCCTTCGCCTGCAAATCTGCCGCCCATGAACCTCCCCGTGCTCTATGTGAAAACTGGCTGTCCTTGGTGTGTCGCCGCCGTCGATTATCTCGATGAACACGGCATCACTTACCAAAGCGTGAACGTCGCCGGAAACCCCGCGGCCATGCAAGAATTGGTCGAGATGTCCGGGCAGACCAAGGCTCCCACCATGTCCTTCCGTGGCGACTTCCTCGCAGACTTTGGAGTCGACGAACTCGAACCGTTTCTCAAGAAACATGCGCTGATGTGAAATCCTGCGTATCCTAAAACTCCTCTGAATACCTCCTTCCCAGCCAACGGCCGCACTACGGACTTCTTCCGGATCCGGTTCGCCCGCGTGCCTGCCGCCGCCGCGGGCCTGCTCTGGAACATCATGCTCGCGACCCACCTTCCCGCGGCATCCGCGCCGCCCGTCAGTTTCCAGCGGGAGATCCTCCCCTTGCTCTCCGATCACTGTTTCCAGTGCCACGGGCCGGATGAAGAATCGCGAGAAGCCGGTCTCCGGCTAGACACGCAGCAGGGAGCTTCCAGCGTTCTCGCGAGAGAATCCGAATCGAGCGAACTGCTTCGCCGCGTCATGAGCGACGATCCCGCCGAGATCATGCCGCCGCCCGAGGCGCAACGTCCGCTCGACCCCGTCGAAACGCATCTGCTGCAGCGCTGGATTGCGGAGGGCGCACCGTATGAAAACCACTGGGCCTTCGACCCGCCCCAGCGGCCAGCGCCGCCTTCTGTTTCGCAGCCCGGGCGCATCCGCAATCCGGTCGACGCGTTCCTTCTTTCCCGGCTCGAGCGCGAGGGTCTCGCTTTTTCACCTGAAGCTCCGCCCGAAACACTCGTCCGCCGCCTTTCCCTCGAGCTTCGCGGCATCTCCCCGGATCCTGCCGAAGTCGAGGCCTTTCTCGGAGATCGCTCTCCAATTGCGTGGGAACGGCTCGTCGAGCGCTTCCTGTCCTCCCCGCGCTTCGGCGAGCGCATGGCCTGGGATTGGCTCGATGCGGCCCGTTACGCCGATTCCAACGGCTACCAAGGCGATTCCGAACGCACCATGTGGCCCTGGCGAGACTGGGTCGTCCGCGCCTTCAACCGCAATCTGCCTTTCGACGATTTCACCGTTCAACAACTGGCCGGCGATCTTCTCCCGGATGCCGGGTTCGAAACCCGTCTCGCCACCGCCTTTAACCGCAATCACATGATCAATGGAGAAGGCGGACGAATCCCGGAAGAAAACCGCGCGGAGTATGTCATGGACATGACTGAAACGACCGGCTCCGTTTGGTTAGGACTCACGCTCAACTGCTGTCGCTGCCACAATCATAAGTTCGACCCGCTCACTCAGGAAGACTACTACCGGCTTTTCGCCTTCTTCAACCAGACTCCCGTCGACGGCAGCGGCGGCAATCCCCAAACCCCGCCGGTGCTCGAGGTCCCCGAAGCCGGTCCATCTGTACAAGTCATGATCATGGCCGACCGGAGCGAACAGCGCCCGACCTTCGTCCTCTCCAAAGGCCTCTATGATCAGCCCCGGCAGAGCGTCGATCCCGGGATCCCCGAAAGCATCGCCGGGGATTACGCGGGGCCAGCCGCGAACAGGCTCGACCTCGCGCGCTGGATCGTCTCTCCTGACAATCCTCTCGCCGGGCGCGTCGCCGTCAATCGCCTCTGGCAGCAGGTCTTCGGCGCCGGACTTGTGAGGACCCCGGAAGACTTCGGCCGGCAGGGAGAACAGCCGGCTCACCCGGAACTCTTGGACTGGCTGGCCTGCGAATTCGTCGAGAGCGGCTGGGACCTCAAGCATCTGCTTCGCCTCTTTCTCCACAGCGCCGCTTACCGTCAAAGCTCCCAGCTCTCTCCCGGCACAGCCGGCCTCGATCCCCAGAACCGGCTCCATTCCCGCGCTCCCCGGTACCGGCTGCCGTTCTGGATGCTCCGGGATCAAGCCCTCGCCGCCTCAGGTCTCCTCGCCGGTCCACTCGGCGGACCGCCGGTCAATACCTACCAACCCCCCGGCATCTGGGAAGAAGCCACCTTTGGAAACAAAACCTACACGCGCGATGACGGCGAAGCGCTTTACCGCCGCAGTCTCTACGTCTTCTGGCGGCGCATCGCCGGCCCGCCGATGTTCTTCGACAACGCCTCGCGCCAAGTCTGCACCGTTCGCACGGCCCGCACCAACACGCCCCTCCATGCCCTCGCCACCCTCAACGATGAGGCCTGGATCGAAGCGGCGCGATCGCTCGCGTCCCTCGTCATTCGTTCCTCGCCCGATGCTTCCGAAAGACTGGCACAAGCACACCAGCGCATCCTGGCGCGCCCTCCCGATCGCGCCAGCCGGGAGTTGCTGCTCGCCGCCGCGGACCGTTACCGGCGCCACTTCGCCAAGCAGCCACACGAAGCGAGCCTCCTGCTTGCCGCCGGAGAATCTCCGGTTCCTTCCGGCCTCGACCCCGTCGAACTGGCCGCCTGGACTCTGGTCTGCTCCACGCTGCTCAATCTCGATGAAGCGCTCAACCGCGAGTAGTCCATGAATCCCTTGACGGAGAACCGCCTGCACCTCTCGCGCCGGGAGTTCTTCGGGCGCAACGCCACCGGCATCGGCGCCGCCGCCTTGGCCTCCCTGCTCCAGCGCGATGGGTTAGCGGCGGATCCCGGCGTCCGCCGGCGAGATCCTTTTGCGTTTCCCGCCCCCTTCGCTCCCAAAGCGCGGCGCATCATCTACCTCTTCCAGAATGGCGCGCCTACCCACGTCGATCTCTTCGACTACAAACCGAAACTGAAACGCCTCCACGGCGTCCCCGTTCCCCAGGAATACATTGGAGACAAGCGCTTCAGCACCATGACCGGAAAGGCGGACGGCAAACTCTTGCTGGCTCCGGTCGAGCCCTTCGCTCAGCACGGCCGGAGCGGAGCCTGGGTCAGCCGCTTTCTTCCTCACACCGCCGCCATCGCCGATGAACTCTGCTTTGTGAAGAGCATGCACACAGAGGCCGTCAACCACGCTCCGGCCATCGCATTTCTGCTCAGCGGAGCCGAGATCCCAGGCCGGCCCACACTCGGAGCCTGGCTCACCTACGGCCTCGGGTCGGAGTCAGACCGTCTCCCCTCCTTCGTAGTCATGACCTCGGTGAGCAAAGGCACCACCTGCGGCCAGATCTTCTACGACTTCTATTGGGGTTCCGGCTTCCTCCCCTCCCGCTATCAAGGCGTCAAGTTCCGCGGCAGCGACAACCCCGTTCTTTACTTGGAGAATCCCCCCGGTATCGACCGCGTTCTCCGGCGCCAGATGCTCAATGACATCGCCCGCATCAATGAGAAGAAACTCGCTGAATTCGGCGATCCCGAGATCGCGACTCGTCTCGCCCAATACGAGATGGCCTTTCGGATGCAGGCCAGCGTGCCCGAGCTTACCGATCTCTCCGGCGAGCCCGTCTCTGTCCTCGAACGCTACGGTCCCGCCGTGCGCGAACAAGGCTCCTTCGCCTGGAACTGCCTCATGGCCCGCCGGATGATCGAGCGCGGCGTGCGTTTCGTTCAGCTCATGCACGCGGGATGGGATCAGCACAACAGCCTGACTACCGAACTCTATACCCAGTGCCGCGACACGGACCAACCTTCCGCCGCCCTGGTGATGGACCTCAAACAACGCGGACTCCTTGACGACACGCTCGTCATCTGGGGAGGTGAATTCGGCCGGACGCCCTTCATTCAAGGCAACCTCGACGACCGCCCCCGCTGGGGTCGCGACCATCATCCCTATGCTTTCACCCTGTGGATGGCCGGCGGCGGAGTCAAACCGGGAATCTCCTTCGGCGAAACCGATGACCTCGGGTTCAACGTCCTGCGCGATCCCGTCCACGTGCACGATCTGCAAGCCACCTGGCTTCACCTCGCCGGGTTCGACCACGAGAGGCTGACCTACCGCTTCCAAGGACGCGACTTTAGACTCACCGATCTCTACGGAAAGGTTGTGAGCGCAATCCTTTCCTGACCCATTCGAGACGGTTCTCTATGAAGATCCATGGCTTCCGCAAGGACATCGAGAACGGCCGGCCGCGCGTTTCCGCAAACGTCGTCTGGGAAGATTCGGCCTTTCCGGAACGTCAGATTTACTTCGAAACCGGCCCGCAGTTCGCTGATCACCTGAGCTGCAACCCCAACGCTTTCCTGCTGGCTGCCGTCATCCCCGCCCTGCATCACCGTGAGCGCCGGCTCCTTGTCGACGGAGCCCTTTGTCCCCAGCTTCGCAATGGCTTGACCATCGCCCTGGAATTGATCCAGCTCTGGTACGGTCACCCGCGGGACCGTCCGTTCAGCATCGAAGCCGCCAAAGGCTTCGACCCGCCTGCGCCCCGTCAGCCGCACCGCGTTGCGTCATTCCTGTCCGGCGGCGTCGATTCCCTGGCCACGCTCTACTCGAACCGCAGCGACTTCCCTATGGGCCATCCGGGTTCGATTCAAGACTGCTTCTTCGTGCACGGCTTCGATATCGGCGGCTTCGAGCATCTCGATAAGAACCAAGAAGGCTTCGACCTCGCCCTGCGGTCCCTCCAGAGCTTCGCCCAGAGCGCCCAGGTCGCTCTCATCCCCGTGTCGACAAACCTCCGCCATCTCGAAGGACCCGATGCTCAACCGGGGAACAACTTCATTTTCAACAAAGAATCTCACGGCGCAGCCCTGGCCGCCATCGCCCATGCCTTCTCGCCGCGTCTCACCAGAGCCTTGATCGCCTCTACCAACACAATGGCTGACCTCACCCCTCTCGGTTCGCATCCCCTCCTCGATTCAAACTACAGCACCGCCGCGCTATCAATCCGGCACGACGGCACTCGCTTCTCCCGGTCCGAAAAACTCGCCCTCATCACCCAGTGGGAGCCCGCCCTGAAAACAATTCGAGCCTGTGTCAATCCTCCCCAGTCGGCCGAACACATCAATTGCGGAGAATGCGAGAAGTGTCTTCGCACGATGATGGCGTTATTGATCTGCGGCAAGCTTCAGGACTGCCCAACCTATCCC